>SKQZ01000200.1 GCA_007118765.1 Candidatus Hydrogenedentota bacterium | reverse complement strand
TTGCTTGCCCGCCGACTTCGACGTGTACTAACACGCTGTCAGCCGGCGGCCTGCGCAAAACACCTGCTCTGGCGCAATCTTCACAGGCTCACGACGAAACCTGATGAAATATCCGGGCTAACCCGAGGGGGAATATGCGCGTTGGCGTTATGTGTTCTCTCGCAGGGCGTGGAAGTTGGTATACGCCCTGTTTAGAGGAAGCGGACCCGAAGCCAATGGCTTGCAGGTACTCTTGGGGAAGGAGTGACGTGAGGCAGAACGTTTTGCCATGTCCGGCTCGGGTCCGCATCCCTCGTAATGAGAACAGAAAAAATGGGGCGGGTCAGCAAATGCGTCGGTTGCAGGTACTCTTGGGGAAGGAGTGACGTGAGGCAGAACGTTTTCCGCACGCTCTTGTGACCCGCCTCCTGTAGAGAAGGGGTGATAAAACGACTATGTATGCAGTGAACAGCCATCATTATGCTTCCCCAATGGCGGCTACTTCAGTAAATCGGGTTTCCACCAATCCGCGCCCGTGTTCGGGCACAACGGTTATGTGCAACATGCCCGTATCATAGGTATTGATATGTTCCGGGATTTCTATGCGCACACTGCTTGTGTCTTTGTTTTGAAACGTGTCCGACGGTATGGCGGATTTGAACAGGGGATTCATGGCGCTGTCAGACACGTATACGGTATACCCGGCATGGCCGCCTGTATACGGGTCGGGCGTCCAGTTGAGCATCAGTATATTGACCTTGCGCCCTTCCGTATCCACCATGAACACTTGTTCCTTGATTGCCGGGATACGTTCCGTGCTGTTTACGAACCGCGTCAAAAAGCGCCGCTCCGCATCCGGATTCGGTCGGAGGGCACGGGCTCTGCGCACAAACGGCCTGGTGTCTATGCCGCGTGTCACGGTCGGTTGCTCCACAGGCGAAAACAGGGCTTGCATACTGCGATTGATACGCACGAAGTCGGTGTCATTTTCAATAAGCACCTCGCCATTTACAACCGTCACTTCGGTACCGGCATTCTGGACGCTCACTTGAAAGGTGGTGCCCAAGGTTGTTACCAGTCCATCCGGCGTACGCACTTGGAAACGATAGCTTTCGCGGAACACCTCAAAGAATACGCTGCCTTGCGTTACCTGAATCTCGCGGGGGCCAAGCACTTCCAGCACGGTGTTTTCGTATACAGTGACGTGGGAGGGGCCGTCCAGACTTAGGAGCAGGCTGTCGCGGCCTGTTTCAAATCTGTCGCCGGGAAAAATGGGTGCATGAACGCGCGCATCAAGTCGGCGCCCATACGCAAAATGGACAGCGTCGGCATTGGCATCGCTTTGGGTTATCATGCCGATAACATTTTCATCTTCCAATCCGTAATGAGAGGGCCAGGCAAACCACAGCAGTCCGCCTAAGATAAGTAGCACAATGGGGGTCAGCACGGGCATGAGCCGCACCATTACGCCAAACCAGTGGCGCGTGCGTTTGCCTTCTGCAACAACCTGTCGCCGCAACGCCGCCTTCATGGAGGTTGCAGGGGCCATTTCCGGCAGGTGCGCCATAACACGTTCGGTCAGGTCGCTTGACAGCTGATCTTCGCGCAATATCTCAAACAACAATGCCGAGGCGCCGCGTGTCTGCTGAAGTCCTTCGGTGCATGCCGCGCAGGACTTCAAGTGTTCCTCAACCACCAAACGCTCGGAAACACTTGCCTCATCGTCCAAATATGCCTGAAGCAATCGTTCTATTTGGATACATGATGCCACGGTAATTCACCTTGTCTATCTTCGTCGCTCTGTTCACGTTGTGCTGCGAGAATATCCCGCAACAACGTATTCGCACGACTTAAAATACCACGAATCTCATCACGGGAATCGCCGGTAAACCGGCCTATCTCGTCGTAATTCAACTCTTGCATATATCGCAATACCACCGGTAAGCGATAACGTTCTGGAAGCGCGTCTATCGCACGGTGCACACGTTCATAATCATCGTTTTCTACACCTTTGCGCGCTTCTTCCAAACTCAAGGTTCGCCGATGCGGCAAGGGCGTAATATTACGCTGCCGCGATACGTTTCGGCGCAGCCAGTTGGCTGCCACCCGGGTCGTTATCCCTTTGAGCCACGCACCGAAACGCTCGGGCTCCTTGATATTCTTTAAACTGCGGTAGGCCTCCCAGAATGCCTCTTGTGCCACGTCTTCCGCGCCGTTGTATCGTCCCGCGTAGTAGAAGGCTGTTGCATAAACAGCCGACTGATAGCGACGAACCAAAACGGCGAAAGCATCGTGATCATTCTCAAGGCATCGGGACACCAGTTCCTCATCTGTATGGTGCATAACCGCTTCCCCAACTGATGGCTGCAAATTATAATTAAGTAGTATGCCTCACACTGCACCATCGCCAACAACATCTTATAAAGTTGCCTTTTGCCATTCAACTTTCTATTGTAATGTGGTTGCGAAACACCAATATGGCACAAAATGTTCCAATATGGAGCGGTCTGCCTCCGGCCTTATCCCGACAGGTATTGCTGACGGTAGGTATACATCCGACATGAAGCAGTTGAATGGGTATGACGTCGTGCTGCACGGCATGAAAAAATGCGGCTAGCCCGGATATTTCACCCCGCCGTGGCGGGGTTGCGCACGAACGATGTGCCGGCATAGTGCGCTGGCCGTGGCCGCGCCGCCGTGTGTTGTCTTGGTCGCGTACGTTACAGCGGTTCGCCTAAGTACGTTCCAGTCAAAGAGTGCAGGAAGGCCACGATAGCATCGGTTTCTTCCGCCGATATTGACTGCCCG
>SKQZ01000234.1 GCA_007118765.1 Candidatus Hydrogenedentota bacterium | reverse complement strand
TTGCCCGCCGACTTCGACGTGTCTTAACACGCTGTCAGCCGGCGACCTGCACAAAGCACTTGACCTGACGCAACCTTCGCAGGCTCACGACGAAACCCTGTGAAATATCCGGGTTAACCGTTTGCGTGTTCTGCCGCACGGACGAATTTTGACACACCGCCAACAGATGCGCTAGTCTTGAATCAACAGGACGACATGTAACGTATTCACGTTTGCCGTCGTTACCATAACGATAACAAAGTCGGAGGAAAACACTACCATGTGCAGATACACCTTGTTGCTTGTAATAGTAAGTCTCGTGTTGCCCTTGACGGGATGCAACACGTTGTCGGGCGAGCCTGAAATTACGCGGGCCACCATTGATCCGGAGGTATTGGAACCCGGGTCTTCCGCGGTCATTACACTGACCGTAAAAGACCGACACAGCGCCATTGAGCGCATTGAAGGCATTGTGCTTGAGGATCCCCGCATCTCGTTCCGTCTTCGTGATGACGGCGAGCCGCCGGACGAAAAGGCGGATGACGGCGTATGGTCCATGCAGGTGGACGTACCCTTCCAAGCGCCGCCCGGACAATTCAGGCTGGAGTTTACCGCTTTTGGCCCGGATGGCCTGCCGGTATCCGTTCGGGATGAGCAGGGCCGCGTGATCCCGTTGCAGGCAACGGTGCCGATTATTATCCAATATCCGCCCGAATAGGAACCATGCTGTTCAGGAGTTTCTTTTTCATAGCGTTGTTGTTGGCGTCATTCGCGGGCGCTGACCGTCCCAACCTGGTCTTGCTGTCCGTGGACACCTTGCGCGCCGACTTTCTCGGCTGCTACGGCGGCGAATGGGATATTACGCCGAACATAGACGCTCTTGCCGAAGAGTCGCTGCTGTTTGAAGATGCCCAGTGTGAGACACCGCTCACCGGCCCTTCGTTTGCCGCCATGTTCACCTCCCGCTATCCGCGCATGGTTGGCGCCATGCGAAACGGGATGCGTGTGGCCGATGACGTAACTCTGGTGGCCGAGCATATTCGTGATGCCGGTTATCACACCTTTGCCGCACAAAGCAATTGGACGCTGCGCGGTCGCCTCAGCGGCTTGGACCGGGGCTTTGCCGTCTATGACGAGTCTTTTGAACAGCGGCGCTGGGGCATACTCAAAGGCGAGCGACGTGCTGAGGACTTGGCAAAAACCGCGTTGCACCTGTTGGCGGAGCGTCCGGAAGACAAACCGTTTTTCGCATGGATTCATTTTACGGATCCCCATGCACCCTATCGTCACAGGCGCGGATTCGGTCCCGGCGTCCGCAATATCTATCGCATGGAACGGGAGGAACGGGTTCGGGTCCGCTATGCCTCCGAGGTGGCCTACACCGATCATTATATTGGCAAGATACTGGAGGCGTTGCCGGATAACACCCTGATTCTGTTTGTCGCGGATCATGGCGAAAGCCTCTATGAACACGGCTATCTGGGGCATGGGCGCAACATTCACCAGCCGTCCATGCATGTGCCGTTGATGGTGCGCGCACCACAGGCGTTGCCCGGACGAAGCGGTGCGCCGGTGCAAACCCTTGATGTTGGCCCCACATTACTGGGTCTGTTGGGCCTGCCGCCTTTGCCCGGCATGCTTGGGCGCGACATTGTTAACGAAGAAATACCGGATGACAGGCCCCGTTTTATGGAGACGTACGGCGGCGCCGTGCCCCGTATCCCCGGTGCAAAGCAGTTCCTGCGTGAAACGTCACCGCTGTATCAAGCCGTCATTCAGAACGGTTACAAGTTGATTCGTCCCGCGAATCGTCCGTCCATGCTTTTCTATTTGCCGGATGATCCCGGCGAAGACAGAAATATTATCGCCCGTAACCAAGCATTGCATGGAGAATTAAATGCATTGCTTGATTTGTGGGAGGAGACGCATCCACGGGGGACTGAAAACGTGGTGGACTTGACTGATGAGGATATGCAGGCCCTGGAAAGTTTGGGCTATATGAACTGAGGCCATGATCCAACCCGGCGACATTCCAGATGTTTTCATGCAATGACAGCCGGAAGCAGGTATAATGGCGATGCAACCGTAACGGTTGCAACGATTGGAGACGTGACAAACCGTGGCCATCCGGCGCCACGGCAATAGAGGCAGCATATAGCACAGCAGGGAAGCCATGCAGTTTTATAAACCCCTAATCAAGACAGAGTCCTTTGCAATCGGTAGTGGCTGCAGGGTCGTTCTCATCCTTTTGATGGTGATTGCGGGCGCAGGTGTTCTGCATGCGGACGAGGCGGTTGATCCCCACCAGGTGGAGGCGCACATGCGGTATGCGGTATTGGCCGACACGGCGACGATTCGCGCCGAGGCAACGCTGAATCTGCAGGTGCCGGGGCGTCGCATCGAATTGCCGGCGGGCACGTGGCGCTTTGAGGCTACTGATATACGGCCCGCTTCCAAGCGTTATCATGTGTTCCCGAAAACGTTTCAGCCCGGGGAACGCGCTGAAATGGAAGTCTATATGGCGACATGGCAGGCGCGAGGCTTTGACCCTGAAGTGGAAACGTTTGGCTTGTTATTTCGAACACCGTCCGGACGCATGCTTGACAACCGCGTACACTGGGTGTCCCTCGCGCGTTTTGCGACCGAAGACGAAGCGCAATCGCTGATAACACAATTACGCGGGGAATCGGTGTGGGCGTGGATGCGCCCGGAAAGAACCGGCGAAGGGGCTGCGGTCTTTCGTGTACGTGATACGCACGGCAACACGCTGGAAACACTGGAGGCGCCCATCAAACTGACCTCTTCCAAGCCG
>SKQZ01000052.1 GCA_007118765.1 Candidatus Hydrogenedentota bacterium | reverse complement strand
TGCTGTTGCATCCCCATGCGGCGGCCTTCGAGGTGGGCGTGGCCACTGCTGTCATTACCCCCGACGTAGAAGCCCGCGACGTGCCGCTGGCAGGATACGGGTCGCGCTTGGGACGCCCTGCGACGGGTGTACACGATCCGCTTCATGCCAAGGTGTTGTTCCTCGACGACGGCACACAACCCCTGGCGCTTGTCACCGTCGATCTGCGTTCGTCAACGCCTGAATTCAAGGAGCAGATTGTAAACAAATCGGAGGCGCTGGGCTTTACCCTTGACACCGTATTTGTGGCGGCCTCACATACCCACGCCGGTCCTTCCATGTATCCCGAGCGGTTTTGGCAACTGCAATTCGGCGTGTACGACCCGGCCATTGTGGACGAGATGACGTCCGCCATTGCCGCGGCACTGACGGAGGCGGCGGATACCGCCGTACCCATGCACATGGGGTATGGAGTGGGACAAGTTGAGGAGGCAACGCGCAACCGGCGCTGGGAATACAACCTTGAACAACGTACCGCGGACGGGGAAACGCCGTTGGTTGATCCGCGGCTTGCCGTGGTGCGGTTTGACGATCTTGCGGGAGCATGTCGCGCACTGGTTGTACACTTTGCCTCCCATCCCACCATCCTGAGTGCGGCCAACATGGATATCTCCGCGGAATGGCCGGGCGTGTTGCAACGCGAACTGGAGGAGGCATTCCCCGGCGCAACCGTACTGTTTCTGAATGGCGCATTGGGCGATCAAGCGCCCGTCGCCCCGGACGGAGAAGACGAATTTACGCGTATGGAGCAGTATGGCGTCCGGATAGCGCACCTTGCCGCCGAAATTGCCGGTGACATCGAGACCAAGCCCGAGACCTCCGTCGCCATTGTACGCAAAACGCCATCGCTGCCGCCCCTCGCCTTTTCGGAAGACGCCAAACGAAGATTCGCCGCCTTCAAGAATGCAGCCAAAGAAGCGCTGCCACGACAAGCCGAATTACAACTGCTGTGCATCGGCCCTGTTTGGTTGGCAGGCTTGCCCGGCGAACCGCTTTTGGCGGTGGGCCAAGCCGTGGAACAACAACTCAAACAAAAAGGGAGTGCGTTGCCGCTCGCCGTGGGACTTGCCAATGACTACATCGGGTATATCGTCAACGAAAAAGAATATGCCCATGGAGGTTATGAAGTTGAAAGCCGTTCCTTCTACGGGCCGGGCTTGGGCGCGTTCATCGAAAAGGCGCTGGCGTCACTGGCCGAATCGGTCAATGCGCCCTTCACAGAAGACGCCTGCGGCGCCCGCAACAACCGGGAAACATGCGGGCTAAGGTCGTTTTACGGGCAACGGGTTATGGTTTTGAAATGATGAGTCTAAAGAAGCCATCTGCTGAATAGACTGGCCCAGTGTAGGGTTCCTGCCGCGTGACAAGGGGGTGTCAGTTCTGCATCCCTCTCTCGCATGGCAGCAGGTGCTGTGGTAAGGTGCAGGTGGTGGGAGGAGACAAGGGACATCAACAAATGCGTATTCATCGCCGCACCCCCTCCGGGACTTGCTTGCACATGCCCATCCTTACCAACAAACGCCCACACCATGAGCAAATTCCTTTGTCCGCCTTATAGACGCCATCCTGTGTTCGCCGTCAACATATTCAATGTGAGCAAACCCGGCGCCAGCCTTACAGCCTGTTCTTTTTATTATTCTATATTAAGATATATTTTTTGTCAAGCCTAAATTTTTGTGCATAGTCCGATGCGAGGTCGTTTGCGCAATGTCGGATGGAGTCGCTGTAACGTAACAGCAGATTGCCGCGTCGGACTGCCGCCCTTTTCGCCAAAACAATGATGTTGACAGCGACTGTGCCTTTCTTCAGTGCATCGCCGCCACAAACGGTTGCGATGTGTGATAAATCATGTCTGATGCAAAAATGATCCTGTCATTATCTGGCAATTCGGGGCGATAATGCGTTATCCTTGTAAGGAGAAGGATGATTATCCGTTTCTGTGAGGGACAGGGCATCGCATGCATGGTATTGCGGGGCAGCAAACGGTCTTTTTATTGGCAATCTGCAGGGAAAGTCACCCATGAAAATAGCACACGATACAGTGACCGAAACGCCTGATTACTTCCCCCATGGCATACCCATGACGGAAGCAGCCCGGCGCTGGCATACTGCAACAGTTTCGACCAGCGAATCTGAAAGCCTGTCTTCCGCCACGCCTTTTCGGTTCGCGCGATCATTGGCGGCGTGTTTGAACCAACATGCCGATGCCGTTTCTGACGGACGTCCGGCACGGGCCGGGGAATTGCTGGCCATGATGCTGCTGAACAAGATTGCGCGGCATTTGATACGCCTGTATTGCAACACCTTGCATCCCGGTGTTATAGACAACGGATTGGCATACGTCAGCCGGACACGCGGCCCGGAAACTGTGGCCATAACGCTGCCTGCGTATGTGCGTCATTATCCCCCCCACACCGCGTTGGCCGACAGCCATGACCCGCAGGCGTTTCTGGCGGCGCAGACGAACGAGCTGCGTCACTGGGACCTGACCTTCACCGAGCTGCTTATTGTGCAGCTGGCCCATGAGAACCCGGCACTAAAAACCTATCGGTTTCTATTTGACAATCACGTATTGCGCCGGGCCGCGCCGTATGATCTGCTGGTGGAGGGGGTTGATGAGTGGCTTGCCACGCAGCCGCCTTTTCCCGATACGTCATTCACGTTGCTGCAATTATTGCGGGAACCCATACGCAACAGCCCGGATTCACTTGAGGGGCAGATTGAATACATCATGAAACGGTGGCGTGCATGGCTCCCGGAGGCGCTTCTGGAACAGTTGCTGCTGACCCGTGGCGTGTTGCGCGAAGAAACCATGATGCGCGGATTGGGCCCCGGTCCGGCAAGTACACTCGCCTTCCATTCACAGGATTATGAAGAACCGGAGGCCTTTTCGCAGGACGAAGACTGGATGCCGCATGTGGTATTGATTGCCAAGCTGGCTTATGTATGGCTTGACCAACTGTCAAAGCAATATAACCGCGTATTGACAACACTAAGCGACATCCCCGATGAAGAACTGGACCGTCTCGCGGCGTGGGGCTTTAATGCGCTCTGGCTCATTGGCGTATGGGAGCGCTCTCCGGCGTCACGCGAGATAAAGCAGCGCATGGGAAACCCCGAGGCGGCCTCCTCGGCCTACAGCCTCTACGATTATGTAATCGCCGACGACCTGGGCGGCGAAGCGGCCTTCCATGATTTGGCAACTCGTGCGCGTCAGCGCGGCATACGGCTGGCGGGCGACATGGTGCCCAATCATGTGGGCCTGTATTCGCGCTGGGTGGTGGAACACCCGGACTGGTTTTTGCAATTGCGGGAATCGCCGTTCCCGGGCTACACCTTTAACGGCCCCGACTTGTCGTCTGATGATCGGGTAGGTCTTTACATTGAAGACGGTTACTGGAATCATAGCGACGCCGCCGTGGTGTTCAAGCGGGTGGACAATCACACTGGTGACGTGCGCTATATCTATCACGGCAACGACGGCACAAGCATGCCTTGGAACGACACGGCACAGTTAAATTTCCTTTCCGCCGAGACGCGGGAAGCGGTAATCAACACCATTGTCCATGTGGCGCGGATGTTTCCCATCATTCGTTTTGATGCGGCCATGACGCTCGCCAAACGACATTATCAACGGCTTTGGTTCCCGCGGCCCGGCGAAGGGGGCGCCATCCCGTCGCGTGCGGAACACGGACTTGACAAAGACGCCTTTGACCAGGTGTTTCCTGCAGAGTTTTGGCGCGAGGTGGTTGACCGGATTGCCGCGGAAGCGCCCGACACCCTGCTGCTGGCCGAAGCGTTCTGGTTGATGGAAGGATACTTTGTACGTACGCTCGGTATGCACCGTGTATACAACAGCGCGTTCATGAACATGCTGAAGCTCGAAGAGAATGACAAATACCGCCAGACCATCAAGAACGTGCTTGAGTTCAGTCCGGCCGTATTGCAGCGGTTCGTCAATTTCATGAACAATCCCGATGAAGATACGGCGCAGGCACAATTCGGCAAAGGCGATAAGTACTTTGGCGTGGCGGTCATGTTGGCAACCATGCCCGGCCTGCCCATGTTTGGCCACGGCCAGGTAGAAGGATACGCAGAGAAGTACGGCATGGAGTATCGGCGGGCTTATCACGAAGAGACGCCGGACACATGGCTTATCGAACGGCACGAACGCGAAGTGTTTCCATTGCTCCGAAAACGTTACCTGTTCAGCGGCGCAGATCATTTTGCGTTGTTTGATTTTGTCACGCCTGACGGGTGGGTGGATGAGAACGTATTTGCTTACAGCAACCGTGTGCATGACGAGCGGGCGCTGATTGTGTATAACAACGCATACAACACTACCCGCGGCGTATTGCATACGTCCACTGCCATCAATGAAGCGCGGGGCGATGAACAACGATTGCGGAGGCGACCGCTGGCTGAGACGCTGCACCTGAACACCGACCCCCGGTATTATGTGATATTGCGTGATGAACGCACCAGACTGGAATATCTGCGGCATAATGCAACCATTGCGGAACAGGGGCTCCACTTTGAGTTGCAGGCTTATGAGTACAAAGCGTTTATCCATATACGACAGATTTGTGACAACGATAACTCGTGGGGCCGACTTCATCAGCAGCTTGGCGATCAGGGCGTGCCCGACATGGAAGAGGCCTACATTGAAATGCATCTGGCGGAGATTCTGGAACCGTTCCGCGCCATGATGACAAGCGATATGCCGGCCCAGTTGCTCGGCACAAAATCGGCAGGGGCCTGGCAAGAAACGGTACGCGCCTTTGTTGTGGCGGTGGCCAAGGCGGTGGGAACACCGGATCGTGTTCCGGCGGTATTGGCTGATATTGAAGAATGTGCCCGCGACTTGCGCGCCTTTTGCGCCGCTCCCGCTCCGGCGCAGCTGCCACAACCTGTGCGCACGTATTTGTTGGCCGGACTTCCTGATGCCGATGCCTCGCCGGAAGAACGCGCAAAACACTGGCGATCTCTGGCCGTGTACTGTCTGTTGCGACCCATTGGCGCGTTGGGGGCTGCGCCCGAAGCGGATGTCCCGATAGTGGAGGGGCAAACAGCCGGTTGGATGCGATCCTGGCTGCTGGTCAAGCATATTGCGCGCGCATTTGCTGAAGCGGATAATGACGACGGCTGGCAGGCGCAACAGGACGCCTGGCTCGCTTATGGCTGTATGGCGCACCGGGAACGGCTTTTGTCGCTGGATTCTGAAATCTGGGGGCCGGTGCTGTATGCCATGTTTGAAGACGGCAATACACGCGCCATACTGCAGGTAAACCGATTTAACAATCGGCGGTGGCTCAATAAAGAGCAGTTGGAACGTTTCATGCACACACTGTTCTTGTGCAATGCGCTGGCGCTTCAACAAACAGGCCACATTACCGTAACACGGCTTATGATGTGTTACGAAAACATTCAAGACATCCTCCACGCTGCATCCGACACGGGCTATGATATGGATCGCATGCTGGAGGCGTTGAGATAACCACACGATAAAGGGATGACCACCATGATTAAGATATGCATGGCCGGCGTATGCGGGCGCATGGGCAGGCGCATTGTTGAATTGGCGGCCTTGGAGACAGACATGGACATCGGCGGCGCTTTCGATGTGCCGTCCAATGCAGGGCAGGAGATTTACATTACCGATGCAACCGGCGCACAACGCATTGTCATTGCAAGTCCCGACCCCAGCGAGGCGCTTGCGGCATCAGATGTATTGATTGATTTCACCGGCGCAGACGCCTGTGTTGAAAATACGTGCGCTGCGGCGGCGACAGGCAAACCGGCGGTGGTGGGCGCCACGGGATTAACCCCGCAACAAGTCGCCAGCCTGCAAAAGGCTGCGGCGGATGTCCCGATTGTTTACGCGCCGAACATGAGCATCGGCGTCAATCTGTTGTTTAAGTTAACCAAGGAAGTCGCCGCCACGCTTGGGCTTGCCTACAATGTCGAAATAGTGGAGACTCACCACAACCAGAAAAAGGACAGTCCAAGCGGCACGGCCGTGCGCTTGGGTGAACGCGCCGCTGAGGGTCTGGGGCTTGATTGGCCTGCGGATGCGGTATTTGGACGCGAGGGCTTGGTCGGCGCGCGCCCGGAACGCCAGATAGGGGTGCATGCACTGCGTGGCGGTGACGTAGTGGGTGAGCACACCGTCTCTTTTATCGGAAATGGCGAACGCATCGAACTTGTTCACAAAGCCCACAACCGTGATAATTTCGCGCGTGGCGCCTTGCTTGCAGCGAAATATGCCGTGCAAAGGTCAGAACCGGGTTTGTATGACATGCAGGATGTGCTTGGGCTGAAATAAGGCCGTACAACTACAGCGCCGATATGAATGAATACCCTTCGCGCCTGATTCATGAATATGCGCGAACATGTTTTGGGCCTTCGATCCAGAACCACCATAAATGTTCAATTACAGGGGTCAGCCTGTCGTACGTTTTTACCGTGGCAGGATACAACGCCGTCTCCCATGCCTGTCGCTGGGCGCCGCTATCGCAGCCCGCCAGATACACAAATTGCAGAGGCGTATGATCGTGCAGGGGCGGCACATCGTCCGGCGTAAAGTACCCTTCCTCAAGGAGAAGTCCCTGCGCTGTGCCGTGGGACGCAATAATCACAAACGTGCCCTGTGTTAATGCGGTTTTTATGGCGGTGCGGGTCATGGGCGCCATTACAACGCTATCATGGCCGTGACGCGCCACCGCCGAACGCGTAATGGGGTAGACAGCAAACGAAAACAGAAAGCGCGGGAATCGCCCCAAATCATCATAGACAACAAAGACCTTCCCGGCTTCTTCGCGTTCGGTTGTCAAGGTGTGCGCCCTCACGACGATGGGACACATGACAACCGCAATCACCACCAGGGACACCACGAAAATGGCGCCTGTGTTTGGGAGCCACCGTGATCGTAGCGCTCGGGATAAATAGGGTACGGGAACAGCGGAACCGCGGACAGCGCGGACAACGGCATACCCCCAGAACACGGCCCAGACAATAAGCAATTTGCGCCCGAGGCTTAGCAACCAGACTTCGGAGGGCCAGCGTTCGACCAGCTGCCGGTGATGCACCATGCCATAGGACAACAACAGCACAAGCACTGCCAACAGCACAACAATGATGGCGAGGAAACCAAACAGTACAAGCGCTTGTTTGGCGTGAAGCGTGCAATAATCAGAGGGATGCTTCTTTTTGCAGTACAAAGCCGCCGGGACAACCCCCAAGTAGCACAGCAGCGCCAACGTGCGTTCCTTGCGGGCAAGCGACCTCATTACACCACTTCTACAATTCAATCTCGACGGATGCCGCTTCCATGATCTGGTCTATTATTTCCTGGGGGGAAGGACTAAACCACATGGCAAAAAACAACACAGGCGAGAATAACGTATAGATTACAAACCAGACTATTGAGGATACCCACAGTCCCGGCACCAAAAGCGCCAAACCCAGTCTTTTGTCTTCCATCACGTCCGACCTTTCCAGTTAGAGTGTCCGCTCTTGCACGAATACTACGTCCACTTCCTGCGCAAAATTTAATCCCCGGCCAGACCGCCGACACCTGTTTCAACGAGATGAATGATAAGGGACAGCGGCGTATGTTCGTTAAAAAGTGCAATGAAGAACAATACGGGCGATGCCAACGTAAACACAATATTGAACAGCAGCCACGCCACCCAAATACCCGGCACGAACAACGCCATCGTAAAATCTTTGTTATCCATGGTTCCACCTTCCTTTATTGAATCGAACACCGCATTCGCAACAACTCTGTCACGGTTGCGCCGACCTTTCGGAAACCTCCAGACTCACACGTGACCTGCCTTGTTCACGGCTCCCAACAAGTCATCAGCTTAACGCTGACGCTGTCCGCGCACCAGTGGGGCGAAGCGAAAACCTTCCCCGTCACCGTTTCCGCACGCGACCGAATCCGGCTGTACGCCCATCTTTCCGCGTGGACTTTTGAATCCCCGATTTCACCCGGGAGGGCATGCCGTGCAGGGTATAAAACCGTCGAACTTCATGTTTGTTATAACAGATGCCGCTGATAAGGTTTTAATTAACGACATACCGCAGGTAATAGGGACCGTGTTCAAAGCTCATATACAACGACCCGTAATAGACGTCAATGTAAAACTGTGTGCTGTAAACACCCGGAATCGGATCGTCATTGTCGTCCAAGAGGAATTCAGGCACAAAACTTCCGAAGTCGGCAATGCCAGGAATGCCGAGATTATTGCGCACGGGGTCCACCAGATAAAAGTCATCTTCAACAGGATCTGCCCCGTCATATTCAAAGTCAACGGGAATGGGCGTTGTACCGGCAATATATCCCGTTCCCGTGCGCACACGCCAATACAAGGCTGCCAGCGTGGGCATGTGTTGGCCGCCGACATTTTCAACCAACAGCGTAGCAGGCACATCCACGGGATCGACATTAATCACATTGGATACCGGGCCGACAAATGTCGGTGTAAACTCAAAGGCCGGATTGGGGAATGAGGTTGCCACAAACGGCTCATAGGTTACATCAATGCTTTCCGGCGCCGTGAAATACTTGCCATCGCTTGAACCGTCAATCACCGGGTCCAGCACCGTAAAGTCAACCGTAAAGGGCGCGGCCGCGCCTTCAAACCTCAAATCCAACAGGTTTCCATAGTCACCATAGGCCAAGGGCCGGTTGGTATTGGTCTCCAAGGTGAGGATGTCGCCATTGCGCGTAAGCGTCCAGTTAGCCACCAAGCCACCATGACCAGACGCAACCTGTTCGACTGTCCACGGCACAGCGGCGTTCACTTCAAATTGGAGCCGCCTGATATTGCGCGGCATGTAATCCGTATAGATGCGCACCACCGCAGTGTCGTCAGCTTGAATACCTTCCGTTCGCAGGCCAATTTGCCCCAGCCGCACATCATTGGCGATGGCAAGGCCCGGTACGTCATCGTAGATGGCCGTTTCTTTGACAGACGGGTCTACCTCTTCAACTTCCAGCCGTGTATCAACCGTCATGGAGCCTTCTTCATTAAGCGTCACATAAGACATAACAACATGAGAGCGTAAGTCACGCGGCAACGACTGCGGATTCTCCGCGGCGGGATTGGTGCGACAGCGATCAATCAAACTTTCAAATACGGGCATGGTAACCGGATCGCCATTGGCATCAAAGGAGCCCGGCACAACAAAACTATCCGTGGAATAATAGTGTCCGCCGGTCTCACCGCTTAGCTGAATCAATGAGTTGGCGAGTACATTTTTTCCGAAGCCAATGGGCATGAACCGCACCCGTGATGCTTCAAAAAACGGCTGCAAGGAATCCGCGTCTCCCGGCGGCGTTGTCACACGTCCGTCGGTAACGGCAACAAGAAATCTTTCGTCCACCCTGTCGAAATCCGGCAGGGTGCGGTCGAGTCGGTTAATCGCCAACATGCCATCAAACAGCGCTTCCCACAGTGGCGTTGCACCATATTCCGTTACGTTTGTGTTTTCCAGACGATATTGCCAAATGCTGCGATCGGACACAAATGATTCCAACGCACGCGGGTCGGTGGGATCCGGCGCTCCCGTAATCATGCGGATATTGCTTTGCCACAGCGGACGCCTTTCGTTAAACACCGCCAGCCCAACACGGTAATGTTCGGGAAGCTCTTGCAGCATCTCGCCGATGGACTGGATAAACATGGCATCCAGCGGGGCGCGCCCGCCCGGATCAAGCTGACCATCCTCCACAAGGTCTATGGCTGCCTGCTCCATACTGGCGGAATAATCGAGCATAATCAGCACTGCAAACCTGAGCGTCTCATCTTTTTTCACGAACAGATTTGTCTCAGACAGTTCCAAAGGCACGGAATCTTCAAGTATCTGGGCCTGAAGCGTACTCAGACGATAGAGGGAGCGATCGTTGGTGGGATCATCTTCAAATCCCGGGAAGATACGCTGTGCCGCGTCGCGCAACAAGAAATTGAAGCGCAGGAGCGATGGCGGGCGCAGGCGCGGAATGGCCGACTGTATGGTAAGTTCTGAGACATCGAAAACGATGTCTATCTCGACCGGCTCCACCGGCGCCGCATCCGGTGGCACATTCTCCGCTGCGATGCGTAGCTTCGCTGTGGCGCCGCGTGTAATGCGTCCGCGATCAATGGCAACGCTAATAAACTGCCAGTCCTTGTTTGGACCGGCTGTGCCAATGCTGCGGCCTCGGGACGGCTCAACAAACACCCAGTCGGGCTGGGTGGAGGTAATCACAAAGTCCAGCGGAAATCCTGCATCGCCCAAGTTGGCCACCTCAAAAGGCAATGTTGACAATCTGCGCCCGAAATTAAGCCGTGAGGGCCGCGTTCCAATAACAATTCTATACGGCACAAGCACGGAAACATCCACGGCAGCGACGGGCATATCAGGATCATTGGAACGCACCAGGAATCGGTGCGAACCGCCCGCCTGATCAAGCCCTTCGCGATTGGTTGTAACGCGCACGGTTTGCACTCTACCCGGACGCAATTCACCTTGGGACGGCTCCATTGAAGTTATCCACCTGGGTTTTGTGGCCAAGTCAATTTCCCAGTTGAGCGTGGCATT
>SKQZ01000205.1 GCA_007118765.1 Candidatus Hydrogenedentota bacterium | reverse complement strand
TCTGAACAACACGATCTTTCTGAATCCGAATCCGCCAAGGCACAGGAGATGCTTCGCGAGATGCGCACATGGATCAAAGAAACAGAAGCGCCGGTTCCGGTCTGGCCCAACCCACATTTTAGCCCTGCATAACACTGCTACATGCCAACATAACGGAAAGGGTATCGTATGTCTGCAAACACTCCCCACTCAAAGAACACGTCGGTATCGTCACACACACAACTGGATCGCCGCGGTTTCCTGGGATCGGTTGCGTTGGGATCGCTTCTTACTGCTTTGAACACCGACAGTTTGGGCATGCCCGCGTCCGCTCCAACATTAGAAGATGTCAAGGGCAGCCGCCCCAATATCATCTTTGTCATGGTTGATGACATGGGTTACAACGATCTGGGTGTGTATGGCCAGCAGCATATTCAAATGCCGCATGTAGACCAGATGGCGCGTGAAGGGAAACGGTATACGGACGCGTATACCGGGTCGCCGATTTGCGCCCCTTCGCGCAGCGCGCTTATGACAGGGATGCACACCGGCAATACACGGGTACGCGGCAATTTGCCGCCAGTAGGCGGTCATGGCGCCGTGGAGTGCACGGGCCGGGGCGAAGGCAGGCTGCGGCTGCCGCTGCATGAAGATGATGTGACCGTTGCCGATTTGCTCAAGAAAGCTGGCTACCGCACGGGCATAACCGGCAAATGGGGGCTGGGCGAACCCGGCACTCCGGGCATACCGAACCGACAGGGCTTCGATGAATGGCTTGGTTTTTTGAATCAGCGACTGGCACACTCCTATTATCCGGAATATATCTGGCATAACGAGGAAAAGGTGGTGTTGGAGGGCAACACGGGCACCACAGAGGATTTCGCCACCGAGGAACATTATGTCCCTGACATGTTCACAGACTTTGCCCTTGATTTCATCCAACGACATGGCACGGGCGATGACCCTTTTTTCCTGTACGTTCCCTATACCGTACCCCACGCACGCTGGCAAATTGACGCGCTGGAGCCCTATACGGAAGAACAAGACTGGACGCAGGAAGAAAAAGTGTATGCGTCAATGCTCACACGGGTGGACCGCGACATGGGCCGCATGTTTGACTTGCTGAAAGACTTGGACATTGACGAATCAACGATTGTGTTTTTCTGTTCCGACAACGGCGCCCAGAACCGCTATGAAGACGTGTTCGACAGCTCATACCCGTTGCGCGGTCAGAAACGCAGTTTGTATGACGGCGGCATACGGACACCCATGGTCGTGCGGTGGCCCGGCACAATCCAGCCGGGCGTTGTCAGCAATGACATCTGGTACTTCCCCGATGTGCTGCCTACGCTGGCCGACTTGGCGGGCGTAACGCCGCCGGAAAACATTGACGGTGTCAGTGTGGTGCCCAGCCTGATTTCAGAACCGCAGCCGGAGTTAAGCACACGCCCACTGTACTGGGAAGACCACGAACGCGGATTCCGGCAGGCAGCGCGCAAAGGCGACTGGAAAGCCGTGCGCAATGGATTTGACGAGCCGATAGAACTCTACAACCTCGCCGAGGACATTGGTGAGCAGCAGGATATTGCCGCCGACCACCCGGAGCGTGTCGCTTGGTTTGAACAGTTTTTCAAAGATGCGCGCACCCCATCGCCCAGCTGGCCGGCGCCGCTTGACAACGTTGCGGATGCGCAAGGCTAACGTATTCTACCGGTCGGCCATCCACTGTTCGGCCCATGTGGCCACATCGGCGTCATCCGGGGCGCCCGCGAAAACAATGGTGCGGTAGCGCATCGTAAAGGTTGTGCCCGCATCAAGCGGTAGCGGTTCGTCTCTGAAGTCGAATTGGGTCGGCGACATAAACCCGTAATCCCGATTGAACCACGGTGCGGGAGCGTCCATATTGTCGGGATGCTGCACAATCGCCAACCCTTCCGTTTCGCCGTGATGCTGCCCGAACATGGCCGACCACCATGCGCCGGTGTGCCCGCGCGCTTCTTCTTCGTTGATATTGCCTTGCGAGTCCACAATCGTTCCCGTGCCGAGCGGGGCCTGATCCGGGCCACGGTTCTCGTCGCCCGGCGCAAGCTCCGGGCGCATGCGTGCGCTGAAAAAGGAATGGCCCGTCGGGCCGACACGCAGATCCTGCAATACCTCGAAGTCAAACCGAAAATCAAGGAGCCGAATGCCGGGCGCAGGCGCCGTGATGGTGATTGTGCGCGTGTCGCGCAACTGATGTGCGTCATGCTCAGGCACGATCCAGTCACACACGTCCTGCAGCACCACTTTATCGCCCGTGTCCTCCATGATGCGCGGCGCACGGGAAAATACCTGTCCGGTTCGCAATTCCGGGCGGGGCTGCCAGTAGTTGCCGCGCTCCACCCCCTCCGAGCGCACCCAGTCCAAACTGATATACAACGAACTGTGATGTGGGTAGGGCTCCTGATCCCAAGCGGTCACACTTTCGCCAGTCGCCGGTCCCGCAACCGGATAGAAGAAGGGATACTTGTGTTCCGTGCCAAACAAATACGCCGTGAACAGTTCGCCATCCACATACACGGCAATCTTGTCTTCCTCAACCGCTGCGCCAACCGACTGAGCCGTATCAGCGTGAACGACAACAGGCATCACAACAACTCCCGTCATCAACAAAAAACACGCGACGCTTAATACCTTGTGTTTCATAACCAGTGCTCTCTGAGGTGGGCCCCAAACTTGGACACTCTGAACCGTTGTATAAGATAGCTTCCTTCGTTGACCGTCGTCCGGCGGAATGCCGGGCGACGCTGTGAGTATACAGCATACGACTGAGGGTTT
>SKQZ01000360.1 GCA_007118765.1 Candidatus Hydrogenedentota bacterium | reverse complement strand
GAGCCTGTGAAGATTGCGCCAGAGCAGGTGTTTTGCGCAGGCCGCCGGCTGACAGCGTGTTATTACACGTCGAAGTCGGCGGGCAAGCAAAGTGCCTGATATGGTGTAAGATTCGCAGGCGTAACAGAAATCTTGTGAAATATGCGGGCTAGTCCATTTTCTCGAGGGGTTGCACATTGCCCTGCGTATAGCCGCCGGCCAGTTTTGTCGGGGCAGCCCAGCGCACGGCGTTGTAAATGACCTTTCGGATCTGTTCATTGAAAAATATGGGGAAGGTTTCGTGGCCGGGTCGGAAATAGAACACTTTGCCTGCCTCACGATGCCAGCAACACCCGCTGCGAAACACTTCGCCTCCCTGGAACCAACTGATAAACACCTGTTGATCCGGCTGGGGGATGCCGAAAGGTTCGCCATACATTTCGGTATTGGGCAGTTCGATGTATTCGGGGATACCCTCCACGATGGGGTGCGACGGGTCCACTACCCATAGCCGTTCTTTTTCGCCGTCCTCGCCGTATTCGCGCCACTTCAAAAAACAGCCGGTGCCCATAAGACGCATGAACGGCTTGGACATGTGACTCGAATGGAGCGCGATCAGGCCCATGCCACCCAAGACCCGTTGTTTGACCCGCTCGGCGTTTTCGTCTGTAACCTTGTCGTGCGCTGTGTGGCCCCACCATGTCATTACATCGGTGTTATCCAGGATTGAATCGGCAAGCCCTTGGTCGGGATCGCTTAATTCGGCATAGTTCACAGAAGCGATGTCCGGCTGGCTTTCAAGATATTCGCCAATGGCCCGGCCCATGCCCGTTGGATAGACTTCCTGACAACGGCGTAATTCTTTTTCATGGACACCTTCATTCCATACGGTTACGCGTATTCCCTTGCTCATGTGTTTCCCTTTCCATCGTGATAGTGCCTCGAAAGGTCTTTTTGTTCACGCAAACGATACCGGTTGTTCAGTGGCGGTCTTCGTAACATTGTGGCCAACCACTGGTACTATAATAGCAGATGCGGCGAGCGGTTATAACCCCGCACGCTGAAACATCGGGCGAAGCAAAAACAGATAAGGAGTAGTCTCATGGAAGCTATTGCCATGTTCTTTTTCATGTGGTTTTTTATGTTCATGGTTATGATTGCCACGACCACATGACCGTCAGCGCCCCGGTGCGCCAATGGAGCCTCGCCCTGCCGCGCACGGGGCGCATTTCCTATTCAAAAGCAGCAATGCTGCCGTTGGTTTCGTCAATGCCGCCGTAGTTTTGGGTGTATCAAGACTATTCAAACACGACCGGCACGGGGACGCTGGGCGGCCCATAGTTTCCGGCAGCGTCATAGGCGCGGATTGTGTAGTTGCCTTCATTTTCAGGGGCCCGCGGCACTGTGTAAATAGGGCTGGTTACTTTGGCAACGCTCTCCTCGTCACGATAAAGGGCATATCCTTTCACGCCGTAATTGTCAAAGGGCACGGCCCAGGAGAGCACCGCGCCCGTGTCTTCCACGGCGGCCAGATTAAACCCGGTCACTTGTTCGGGCGGCGAGGTGTCATGTCGGCCAACAAGAAACACGCAGCTGTCCTTGTGCATATCAACAGGGATGTGAACAGTGTCGCCCTGTTTTTCGTAGGCGACTTCTTCAGGGCCGTCAGGTGTAATCTGAAGCACCTGTTCCACCGGAACCCAGTGGGGCATTGACACTGTAACCGTGCCGGTGGCGGGGTGTAAGGTGTATTCCGCGGCAAAGGGTACGCCGCCCGTTTCATAATTGTTGTTCAGCACAATCACCACCGCGGCATCCTTGGATACCAAAGCGCGTCCGAGGAGGTGTTCGTTGTCACTCTCTACGATGCGATGCGGTTCGCCGTAAAAGCACAAACTGCGTATTTGATTCAATTGACGCACCAGTCGCACTGCTTCCGCAGTGGGGGCGGCGTATTCTTCGTGTGTTTCATAATCAGCGCCATACTTGAACCACAACAATCCTTTGGCGCCGCCCTTGACATGCGCCCAAAACTGATAATTGACGCCCCACGGGTACGGTTGCCGGTTCCACACTGGCGCGGCGAGTTGGGGCCACACCCACATGCGCACCGGTTCGGTGTTTTCTTTAAGCAAGTCCGTGAATTCAAGCGCTTCTTCCAGTTCCGCAAACCGGGTAACGCCGGTGCGGGGGATGTTGTTCGGCGCAAAGAAGACATAATGGTCCATGCAGATAATGTCCGGTATGTGTCCGTAATCGTTGTAGCCGGCCGTAGTCATCAGGTTGAGGTATGTCGGGTTGTTGGGGTCATGGTCCCAATACATATTGTTGTGCCGGTGCATCCTTTCCGACGGGATGCTGTGCAGATCAGGTTCGTCACGCACCATCCATGCGGCCAGGTGCGGGCTGTCGCGCAAGGCACGCACCATATCCAGATTGGGCTGTTGCTTGGGCGGATCGCCGGCCTCGTGGTTGGCAATCGCCAGTGTTCGTATATGGTATTTCTCATACATTTGCCGCTGCAATTCCCAATCGCGGGTGGCCACACATGCATCAATCCCGAGTTTGCGTGCATAGCGCTGACCGTGTTCACGTTCGGGCATTCCCGATTCCCAAGTGCCAATGGTATAGTTGGCCTCGGTCAGGCGGATGCCTGCGCCAGTCCAGACGGGCGTGTCATTTTCGAAGGCGCACACGCGCACGGCCATGGGGTAAAGCATGGGGAGGGCGCGGTCAAGTTGCAGTCGGAGGATGCGCAATGCGCCGGGCGGCATATCCGGTTCATCGCCTGCAATGGTGATTGCCGGGTGGTCCATGTCATAGCGGTCG
>SKQZ01000065.1 GCA_007118765.1 Candidatus Hydrogenedentota bacterium | reverse complement strand
GGGGCCCACTGCCATCCCATGGTGCGTAACAGCTCGGGCAGCTTGCTCCACTTGAGAAAACGGAAGAAATACGGCCGGTCGTCCGTGGCAGGTCTCAGGTAAAAGTGTGCGTTGTCATAGGCGGCCTGGCGATCGCCGTACAGCATCTCATGGGCAAAGGCGTAATAATACGGCTCTTCGAGCATCATGAATCGGTTGGCTTCTTCAGGCTTCATGTCGGGCAAAAAACACACATCGAAGCCACGACTGTTGGCAAACTCACGGGCGGCGGCGATTTGTTGTTCGTCCAGTGGCGCACGTGATACCACCACCGTGCCCGTGTTCCATGAACGAATGAAAACAAGATGGGCCGCCGGATCCTCGAACCCCAGACCTTCGCAGGCTTCCACAGCCGTGGCAAACAATTTTAAGGCGTCGCGCGGCGGTGTTTTCAGCCAACGGGTTATCGCAAGCACCCCGTCGGATGTAAGCCGGTTCATAAAAAGTTGCAGCGCCTCCACTGTATAGAGATAACTCTCATTGAGCGCGTGTACGCCTGCGGATGCGGCGCTGAAAGAGTCAAGCAATGCGATTTGGATTAGGTCATAGGTCTCCTCATGGGATTGCGCATAGCCCCGTCCGTCGGCAACAATGGGGGTTACCTTGGGATGGTTGTAAAGGTCGCCGTAGAATTGATTCAATTCCGCGTTGCTCTGGAGCAAATCGAAAACCGTGGGATCCACTTCCACTGCATCCACATGCGATGCGTTGTGGTAAAGCGCGCCCAGCACATCGCCGCCGCCGCCCGCGCCAATAACCAGGGTCTTGGGGCGTTCCACCAACTGATAGGCAATGGCCGGAGGCACATAATCCCAGTAGGAGAAGGGTTCCAAGTCGCCATCGAATCTGGATATGGGCGACACGCCGCCGGCGTCAAAGTACAGACCGATTTGCGGCGGAATGGGGCCGCGTTCCGACCAGGGGTAACTGTAGGATAATTGGCCGGGGGTTTCCCGAATCTGCTCGGATGCAACCGCCGTCAGAACCGACAACGGGCTTGTTGTCTCCTCCACTACCCGGGCATCGGGATATTGCAGCGTATAAGACAGGCCCTTGTAGTCCGAGATGCGTACGGGCGTCCAGCCAAGCCAGGCCGCAGCCACAATCAGTGCGACGCTGATGACTGTTCGCTTCACTGGATACGCGACATACAGGCTGCCTGCACATAACAGCGCCACCAACAAGGCAAGTGCCATTAACGATGGGAGCCGTTGCGGGTGTATTACGGAAAGCAGCCCAATCATGGCGAAAGCGCCTGCGCCGCTGCCCACCATATTGGCGCAATAAAGCCGTCCCACCCGTGTGGACGCCTGCATCAACGCCAACGCGATGCAGACCGAGGTCAAAAAGAACGGGACGGCAAGGATCACATACAACAGCAGCAGATGGCGCAGTTGCTGCCTTGTTTGGGAGATAATCTCAAAGGTTTCAAACGGCACCCGTTGGCTCAGCATATAGCAGAGCGGCAGGCTGATGGCCAGCAATGTAACGGCGGCGCCCAACAACTGTCGCTTGCTTTTTGCGATTTGTGCGCCTGCCAACGCCAGCAACACGCCGCCGGCGCCGAATCCGAGCATGGCGATGCTGATAATCATATAAGCGAAGTGATGCCATTGCCCGATACTGAACAGGCGCATCAGCGTGACTTGGTAGGCAATGCCAATCGCGCTGACAACAAAGACCAATAGGTGCAGAGCAATCATAAAGATGTTGTTATTCCTGCGCCCGTGTCAATGGCACAAACCGTACCGGCATGATGTTGCGCTGTTGTATGTTCCCCTCTTCGTCTTTCTCCACAATCATCAAATGCTGCACCTGCCCCGGCGGGCCGACGGGGATAACCATGCGTCCGCCCGGCTTCAATTGCTCGACGAGCGGCGGCGGAATGTGACTGGCGGCCGCTGTTACAATGATGCTGTCATACGGCGCGTGTTCTGGCCAGCCATGGTATCCGTCTCCGGCCTTTGTTTTTACATTGTCATACGCGAGTTTTTCCAGCACGCCCCGTGCACGCGCTTCCAGTTCGTCTATGATCTCAATGGAATACACCTCTTTGGCCAACGGCGACAGTATTGCCGCCTGATAACCCGACCCCGTGCCGATTTCCAGCACCACGGCGTCTTCTTCCACATCGAGCAACTCGGTCATATACCCCACGATATAGGGCTGTGAAATGGTCTGGCCATAGCCGATGGGCAGCGGCCGGTCGGCGTAGGCTTGGGCGCGGATTTGCTCCGGGACAAACTCGTGACGCGGCACCACGCGCATGGCCTCCAGCACGCGCTCGTCTTCCACAGGCGTTCGCGCTCCCCACACGTCGCTACCGGCAACATCGCGGTCAACCATACGGTGGCGTTGTTCTTGGAACGGGTCGTCCGGTTCCTCCGCTGCCGACCACAGTGGCGCGGCCACGGCAAGAATCCCCCAAAGGATGCTTGTGCAAACAAGACAGTATTTCATGATCAGCCTCCTTTTTGCCGGGGCGGGAAATGTCAGGCCCCGGCCTTTGGTCCAGCGCGTCAATTATCATGGAATGAAGCACGGTTTACAATAGTCAACGTTTTTAGCACCCCTTTTTATAACATGCCGGCATGTTTTATTCACAACTGATAAACGATTTGCTCTGTGAATGCTTTTGGCTTATAATCGGTGCGAGTAATATGTGGGCCAAGGACACATGGATTTACAACCCCGCAGCATGCGGAAGGAGAGTGTATTATGGCGAACTTTAAGCTAGGTTTTATTGGCGCCGGTTTTATTGCCAAGTTTCAG
>SKQZ01000126.1 GCA_007118765.1 Candidatus Hydrogenedentota bacterium | reverse complement strand
TGGTTAACGTGGCCCGATATACCTGGCTCAACGATGCTGAAGCGACGGGCGTATGCTCTATGGATGTGAACAGCGTGTCCATGGGCGCATCCAGCTCGCGTTCGATAACCGGGCGCATTTTGTCAAAGGGCATGGGCGTCACCCGGTCTTGCAGCCCGGTAAGCTCCTCGGCGATTTTATGCCCCACCAAATCGGGCCGTGTGCTCAATACCTGGCCCAGTTTAATGAACGTCGGCCCCAGTTCCGTGAGTGCACCCCGCAGCCTGCTGCCAAAAGTGGCGGGCTCGCCTGCGGGAGCGCGCATTAGACGCATGCCGCGCAACACTTTCCCCGGCAATCCTTCGTGGAGACCCGCACGCTGCACCAGATCAGCAAAGCCATGGCGCACAAAGACCTGTACGATTTCCGCAAACCGTACCGCGTTGACTGTGTGTTTGCCGATTTTGGTGTAGGCCATCACTTTTCCTGAGTTGGGCGTCGTACAACACGCACACGCCACTGTTAGTTTAGCGTGGCGCGAATTCCAATTCAAACGCGCCGCCGGAGGCTTCCAACGGCAGCGATATCCATTGTCGCGTGACCTCCGCGCGTACGCGACGCGATCCGACACGGGCATCGTTCAGCGTAAAGTTGGCGGGCATGAAAAAGAACGCATGTGTAACGCCGGGAGCGGGCTCAATCTGACCCGTAAGTCTGCCGCTCGCGCCGTCCCATTCCAGATGGCGAAGCCGGTCATGGCCCAGCGTGATATTTTCGGTGGTGCCCGCAAAAACCGGGTGAGGCGCGTTCAACAACACACCGTGGGTGGATAATGCCGTGGGCGCGGGAATGATACCGTCGGCCACGTGAATTGGCGTATCTCCGTTGGGGCGCCATAACACCGTGGGCGCATCTTCATTGCCAAACATTTCAATGGCGGTAATATCCCAGGGCATCGCGCCGGGAAAGGTCAGCAACGCTGTGCCGACGTGTCCGAGCGCGGCACTGCTTCTGCGCAGCAGCCATGTGCGCGGACTCCTGCGGGCGGCGTCCTGCGGACGCACAACCAGCGGAGGGGCTTGCAATACCATTGCGAATTGGGATTGCAGCGCACGGGACGGCGCGCCAATAAACTCAATGGGACCGTGCCAAAAACGGAGGGCCACCATGGTTTCCTCGTCCATCGGCGTGTCGCCGCCTGCGCGAACCTGAATCGCTGCGGGGGCAATGTCATATTCCGCCATGCGCGACACCGCCGCCGCCGCTTCAAGCCAATCGTCTCGTGCAAGGGCAAGACGCGTGGTGGATGCGGGCAATACCGCAATCGGCGCTCCGTCGGTGGCAGCATTTGCCACGTCCAGCGCCAGTGTGTCGGCTTGGGCGCGGGTCATCCCGAAGCCGCGCAATATCTCGTCCGGCACAAGCGACTTTTCCACCACAACAAACGCAAAGTCCGCTCGAATAAGGTCGCGAATGCGATCGGTGGCATAGGCGCGTCCTTCCTCAACCCGCAAATTCACCCAGTTGCGCCCGTCCTCGCTTTGGGCGCGCCAGCCGCCTGAACTGCTGTCCGCCAGCAGGGGGTCTATGGTAATGCCCGGCGTCATGCCGGTCTCGCGTAGCGTTCGTGCGGCGCTTGCGATATTCCGTGGATATTGGGGCGGTCCGCCTTCCATTGAACCCGGACGCCCTTCCCAATTGCCGGGAATGAGTGCATGGGTTATTCCCAGGCCACGCGCTTTCTCCGCCTCGCCGCGCAATACGGACAATCCGACGGTTTCCGGAATAGTCACCCAAGCGCGGGGCGCTTGTTTTAACGATTCATTCCGGCAGTAACTTCGCAGCAGCCACGCGTATTGCGCATCCGCCACCACCTGCGGTATGTCCATGCAAAACCAGATGGGGTCGGAGGATACCGATGCGCCGGGGGCAACGGATATGCCGGGCGCGAAGGAACTCTCAATGCGCCCCTGCCATGTGCCGCCGCTGTGTACAATATCAATGCCGCTTTCTGCTTTGTCCGACGGCAAAATGCCCAGCGCCATGCTGATGGCGCGCTGCGGATCGTCTATGCGCATGGTGGAGGCGACGCCTTCATTTGTGAAAACAGGGTGGCCGCCGCGAAACACAAAATTACGGCTGTGTACCTGTGCCGTGTCGCTCAATCCCGACAACGCCCCCGGTTCCAATATGGCGGACTGAATACGCGTCACTTCCACTGGCGCGTCGCCCTGGTTGTGTACCTCCACGCTAATCAACAGGAAATTCCAGTTTCGGAACCGAACGATTTGATGCTCAACATAGAGCGATTCGTAGGGCACAAATTTCACCGAAAACTTGGTGGCAGGCCCAAAAAAGTCGCATGTGTAAGATTCGCGGCCAAAAATCGTCTCGCCCGTTGCGCGCAGCATGTCGTTCGTGATTATCCGGCCATCACCCAGCGCTATCGAAAAGCCGACATCGCGAAGGATGACATCCGGATGCATACGCGATTGTTCGCTGTCCTCTTCCATGATCTTTACGCGCCACTCCGCATTGATTTGCGCGTATTCCAAGATCAGTGTTTCAGTGCCAAATGAATACTTGTCGCGCAAGGTCCACGGGGGCAATTCCTGCGGCGTATCGGCCCGTAGCCCCGGCGTGATTCCCATGCCGACCGCAAGCAACACCAGTACTGCTGTAAAAGAACAAAGACGTTTGTGTATCATGCTTCATACTCCTGAAAAAGCAATGTAAGATAGCAGCGGCACTTTTACGGGAATGCCGCAGCGCAACAGGGCCGTATTATACACAAACGGCAATATATGGAGAAACAAAACAACGGCGTATGCGTTGGG
>SKQZ01000408.1 GCA_007118765.1 Candidatus Hydrogenedentota bacterium | reverse complement strand
TTGCGCAGGCCGCCGGCTGACAGCGTGTTAGTACACGTCGAAGTCGGCGGGCAAGCAAAGTGCCTGATATGGTGTAAGATTCGCAGGCGCAGCAGAAATCTTGTGAAATATGCGGGCTAGTTTTGTGGGTGGACGTGTCGCGTCCGCGAATGGATATCCAGCACTTGCAACATGTTCCAGGAAAGGAGACCTGACGTATGAGCACGCACAAGAAGAAGAAACACACGGGCTGTTGTTGTTCCAGCATGGGCCGCCGCGATTTTCTTGCGGGGATGGGGGCCTTGGGCGGTTCCGCCCTCGCGTTGCGTTTGGGGTTGTTTGATGCCGCCGTTGCCAACGCCATGGGCGCCACCCCCCGCGCCGGCGCAGCCAATCCCGCCCGGTTGCACGCGGGGTTTACCCGTCAACCGGTTGACGAATATTGGATGGGCTGGCCCGGCGCCGCATACGATATCCCGGCAAGCCAACAACGATATACCGACATCCTCGGACAGGCGGCCGACAAACTTGGCGTTTCCGTGGACGTGGAAGCCGACGCGCTTGTGGACGACGCCACGGTGGACGCCTTTGCCGCACGGGTAAAGGATGCAAACTCAGACGGCGTCATTCTTACCGTGATGGGATTGCACCCGGACGGATGGAGCCAGGTGAGCCGGTTTCTGGAGCAACGGGGCGACATCCCGGTGATCGTGTATGCGCCCCAGGGCACGCAGTTTACGCCCGTGTTACAGCCCTACCGCGACATGCCCGGCGTCTTCGTGGGTGCTACGCAGGACGTGGAATGGCTGGCAACGGCGACAAACATGCTGGCCGCCATTCATCGCATGGCACATACGCGCATTGCCGTGATCCATGGCGAAGAAGAATCGGAGGACGTGCTGGACCCGCTGGGCGCCACGTTGCAGCGCATCCCGCTTGAGGCCTTTGCCCTGTTGTATGACGCCACCGAGAATAGCGCCGACGCCCGTGAGATTGCGGCGGCATATCAACAGCAGGCCAAAGGCATTGTTGAGCCGAATGAAACGGATATACTGGAGGCGGCGCGCACCTACGTGGCGAACCGTCAGATTATGGAGCAATACAATTGCCATGCCGTCACCATGGACTGTCTGGGGCTGGTGGCCAGCCGCCGTTGCCCGCCGCCCTGCATGGCCTATATGCAACTGCTCAACGAGGGCACGTGCGGCGCGTGCGAGGCGGATGTCACGGGCACGTTGTCATTGCTGCTGAGCAGCTATTTGCTCCAGCGTCCCGCCTTCTTGCACAACCCGTCGCCCAACACCGTCAACAACACCTACGTGGGCGCCCATTGCACCGCCCCCACCAAGATGGACGGTTTCGACGCGCCTGATTCCGAGTATATTCTGCGCTCCCATCACGAATCGGATGTGGGCGTGGCGCCGCAGGTATTGTTGCGCGAGGGCCAGGGCGTAACAATGATGAAGTTTATCCATGCCGGCGAGCTGATGGCCTGCACGGGCAACATTATTCACAACATCGAAACAACCCCCCACGATGGCGTGGGCGGTTGCCGCACGGCCTTTGAAATGTCCGTGGACGATGTGCGCAACACGCTCGACATTCGCGGACACCATAATGTGTTGGTCTACGGCAAACACCTGCCCATGCTGAAGGCCTATTGTCAGCTCAGCAAAATTGACATCAGCCGGATAGACGGCGCAGAAGTGTAATGCACTGAACGGTCCCGGCGCGGATGCTTTTCAAAACATGCGGCGTCGGGGCCGTTTCTTTTCCGGTATTTGCTATACTTTCCGCATGGATAACGCCGTCACAACAGAAGAGGTGCTGGCCGACCTGGCCGCCGCGCCACGCGCAGAATACAGCGCCGTGCTGCTGGACTTCGATCACACCCTCTTCCTGGACAATTCCACCGACCGCTTTTTGGATGCCTTGCGACCGCGGTTGCTGGCCTTTTTGCTGGTGGCCGCAAGCGACTGGCTCTGCAGCGCCCTCGCGTGGTGTGGCCTGTGGCGCTACAATGATCAACGCGATTTCATGCGTGTGTTGTTGTGTACCGTGCTTATGCCGTGGAACCATTTTATATGGCCCGGCGCAGCGCGACGCCTTGCCCAAAAGCACATGAACACGCCCTTGTTGGCGGCGCTGCCGCCGGACTGCCCGGTGATCGTGGTGAGCTTCGGCTTTCGCCATGTCATTCGTCCCCTGCTGCACGCAGCCGGACTGAACGGGGCAACCTTGGTCTGCTCCGACGTGACGCGATTACGAAACCTGCGTGTCACGGGCAAGCCACACGCGCTCACGGCAGCCGCGCCCAATGTCCCGCTTGACCGGGCGCTGTTTGTTACGGATTCACACGAGGACGACGATGTGGCCGCGCTGGTTGCCCGTGCGCATCTGGTGCGCTGGGCGCCCTGCACGCCACCGGCGTTTCACGGCTACTACGTGCCCATGCGGTACACGGTGGAGGGCAAATACCCGAACAGCCGCTATTTCACCTATCAAATCCTGCTGGAAGATGTGGCGTTGCTGTTGCTCGCTTACGCTTTTGCGCCGACCCATGTGGTGGCGCTGGCATGCCTGTTTGTATCCATGTACGCCATTTACGAACTCGGCTATTATGCCAACGACCATGTGGCCGTCAAACTTGAGACAACGCCGAAGGTGTCAGACGCCGCCCGCGCCTACCCGCCGCTGCCGCGTTTCAAGCCCTGGGCATGGGCGCTGTGTTGCGCCGTGCCGGGCATCGCAGTGGCGGGACCGGCCTATTGGTTGCCGTCCGCAACGCCCGGCTACTGGCCCGCACGCGACCTGATGCTCTGGACGGCGGCGCTGGTC
>SKQZ01000102.1 GCA_007118765.1 Candidatus Hydrogenedentota bacterium | reverse complement strand
TGGAGATTGTAATATGTCAGGAGAACGCTTAGACGGACTACATGTTTCTCTGACTGACTCTCATGGGTTTTGTGGTCGCATAGTTATGGTGAGTAAGCGTATGCAGGGCCCACGGTGGGACGGCGGTCGGTCGGGTTTCGCGGGCTTTGGGGCCTCATGGAAAAGGATGTCGGCATTGGTTGTTGGTCGTGTTGCCGGCCCGGGGTTCCCCGTGGCAGGGTTAGGCCATTACCGACATTAGCGGAGAGTATCCAGCAGTGTTTCGAGGGCCTGCATGTCGGCGGGTATGTGAGGCGGGGCGGCGATTTCCGGGGATGAACCGCCCGCGAGGTCTTTCATGCCGTTCCCGGTAACAATACAGCATACCTGTTGGCCACGGAAGCGTTCGGCATGGGTTTCAAGCGCGGCAATGACCACCGCGCTGGTGGTTTCACAGAACAAGCCTTCGGTATGGGCCAGGGTTGTGACGCCCTGTCTGATGGCGGGGTCGTCCACGGCGAAGGCGGCGCCGTTTGTTGTGCGTATGGCAGGCAATACCGTGTGTCCGTCGAACAGGATGTCGTCGGCAATGCCGCCCGCAATGGTTTCGGGATGTTCCCAAGGATGTTGCAGGCTTTCCTGGAAACTCCAGTGCCGGTCAATGGCCTGTGTGAGCGGTGCGCAACCGCTAGCCTGTACGCCGACAAGCCGCGGCAACTGATTGATATGGCCCATGCGCTGCAAATCCAGCAGGCCGCGCCACAGGCCGCCAAGCAACCCGCCGCCGCCCACCGGCGCGAGAATCCACTCGGGGAGTGTGCCGTTGTATTGTTGAAACAGTTCGTAGGCGATGGTCTTTGACCCTTCCACATTATAGGGGTCGTACATGCCCGCCGTGGATACGTGCGCCCAGCCAAATGTCTCACAGGCTTTGATGCAGAGCGCAAACACTTCGCTGGGTCGGGGCGAATCAACACAGATAACGTGTGCGCCGTATGCCGCCGCCTGCGCAATCTTGCCTGCACCGGCCTGACCGTGCATAAACAAGAATGCCCGCAGCCCGGCGCGCGCTGCATAGGCCGCCGTGGCAACGGCCACATTCCCCGACGAAACCGCCGCCACGGTGGTGTGCCCACATGCGCGGGCATGACTAATCGCAACGGACAACTGCCGGTCTTTGAATGAACCCGTGGGGTTGCCCATTTCATTTTTGATGTGCAACGCCTCCAAACGGAACCGACCGGCAAGCCGGGGTGCGTTCAGTAAGGTGGTGCCTCCCTCGCCCAAGCTAACCACCGCTTCGGGCGCCGGTATCGGCAACAAGGGCAGGTAATGCCACATGGAGGCGGGCGGCGCATGAAGGGCGTCCGCCGGCATGGTGTTCAGCGCCCGCAACGCCAGGGGAACCCCGCAGACCGGACAATGCAATTGTTTGGAAACCGGACAGGCAAGGCCACATGCGTAACAATGGAACTCAAAAGACCGGGGTTTGCTCATGACAGTACCTCTGGATTGGTTATTGACAAGGACATTTGCGTGTCTACGGTTATGATACTGTACCGGCGCTGTTCGGTGCATGTTATCGCGGGCGACAGGCTTGCGGACAGCAGACAGGCGGCGCAGGGTTCGACAGGAAATATCCCGGCGAAGTTTGAAGCGAGACCGCCGTTTGTAGTATTAAATAGGGCGTGTTGGAACGGTTGCAATGCCAACCATAACGGCGTCTGATTGTCAACCGCCGTTTTGAACGGGGCGTTTGCTTTGAGTGAAAGCAGTGAGGTTTCCATCGGCGTGTGGTATTACGGGCGTCGTGTCAAAAACACGTCCCGTAGAAAAAGGCTATGTCCTTATCGACAACAGTAGAAGCGTGTTATGATACGTAGTTTAATAATTCGTCAAATCTTTCGTTTCCTTGATGTGGCCTTGGCGCTGGCGGTCTTTGTTGCCGGCGGCTTTGCGGTCAGTCAGTTTTTTACGCCCATGCCGACGGTGGACATTGACGAAGCCTTTTTGACCGTGGAAACGCTGGAAACGGCCGGACTGGTGCAGCGTCCGGACACGCGCGCATCTTATGACGGGCTTGTTGCGAGCAGACTTTTTGGCCCAGCCGGACTGTGGGACCCTGATGCGGCGCCGATTGCGCCCGAAGAACCGCCGGAACCTGATATCGCCCCCGAAATCGCGGAAAGCACCCTTAACCTTCAATTGAAGGGGACCATTGCACTCACGCCGGGCGATCCCTTTTCCGTTGCGTTCATTGAGAATCTGGACGAGCGGGAACCGCCCCGATCCTTTTTAATTGGCACGGAGGTGGTGGACGACGTTATTCTGGAGCTGGTGTACAAACGCGAAGTTATCCTGCTTAACAGTCGCAATGAGCCGCCCCAACGGGAACGACTACGCATGGAAGACGCCACAGGCGACGACCAATCGTCCCGGGCGCAGATGGCCTCCCGTTCTGCGCCACGCACGTATCCACAGCGCGCGACGCGCCCGACCCCTCCCGTGGGCTCGGACAGCGCGGTGGAACGCATCACGATTGACCGAAACGAGTTGATGCAGGAGGTGTTTGATAATTACGCGTCGCTAAGCACCCTGCGCCCGCAATTATACCGCGATGACGCCGGCAATGTGCTGGGCCTTACCGCAGACAATATAAGCCAGCAGCCCTTGGCGCGCAAACTGGGCTTTCAGGATAATGACGTATTGCAGACGGTCAACAATGAACGGATTGACAGTGAAGAGCGGATCATGGAGATAATCCAAAGGTATCAAAACGCAAACTCATTCCGTATCGGCATTCTCCGTGATGGCAGGCCGCGCGTATTGAATTTCCGCCTTGATTAGCGGGTCGCATGCCG
>SKQZ01000273.1 GCA_007118765.1 Candidatus Hydrogenedentota bacterium | reverse complement strand
GAGGACGGTCACCTCGTGTTCCGACACATCATCCGCACCGTCTGCATCATCTCCGTCCGGTTCCCCAGCATCCGCATCATCATCATCAGCCGCGTCATCGTCGTCGGGCGTGGCATCGCCGTCATCAGGGTCTTCGCCGTTTTCATCGGTGTCAGTATCCGATTCGCCTTCGCCTTCTCCGGGGTCCGTATCTTCGTCGGGAAGGTGCTCGCCTTCTTCATCGTCCACCGTGTACATTACGCTGAAACGCGGCCGACCGGCAATCGCGTCATCATGCATCGTGCGAAAATGCCATTCGCCCGGCGGCAACGCCACAACACCCACCATGGTACATGCAGGCGCGATATGCAGCGGACACGGCATATTCGGTTGGGGCGGTCCAAAATGCACCTCCACACGCTTCGCCTCCGGTATCACCGTCAACGACGGCGCACCAATCAGCCGCATTACTTCGCACGCATTTTTGCCCTGGGGATGGGGAAGCGGATCCAGCGTAAGCGGGGCCTCAAAATGAACATACACGCCACCGTCCGCCGTCTCTTGGCGGAACTGTATATCACGCGGGACGCTTTCACAAGAAAACTCTTGGTAATATATCTCATGAGGGAACGGTTCCGGTTCGCCTTCACCCTCATCATATTCGCCCTCGGCAGGTTCGCCTTCACCCTCGGCAGCTTCGCCCTCTTCCGGTTCCGGTTCGCCTTCACCCTCGGCAGGTTCGCCCTCTTCAGGTTCCCCTTCGTCAGGGGCTTCATCATCATGCAGCCCGTCCACCTGCAGGCAGATGGCATCCAAATCCACAACAGCGCCGCCCAACGACGGATTCTCAATACGAATCACGTGGCTGTCGCCATCGGCATACGCCGAAATGTCCACACGCCGCACTGCCCATTCGTCGTTGGTATGCGCCTCCGGCATCTCAACGCTATCCACGAGCGCGCCGTTTACCGATACCGACAGCCAGCCATGGGCCTTGGCACTTGCACGATAGTGGTACAGCAACCACGCATGGTCTGCGCCGGGGATTTCGACGGATTGCCCAACGCCAATGACATCAGCCGTCATGCGCGGATAAAACCGCACCCACTGGTCGCCAAGATACGCATACCCGTCACATGTCTCGTCATCGCACAGCAACGCATCCGCCTGCGGCATGAAATCCCAGTACCGCTCCGAATGAGCGGCGGAAAAATTAGCGTCCAGCACAAGATTATCCGGGCAAAATTCGCCTTCGCCCTCGCCTTCCTCCGGCTCCAATTCGCCTTCACCCTCGGCAGGTTCGCCCTCGGCAGGCTCACCCTCTTCGGGTTCTGGTTCGCCCTCGGCAGGCTCACCCTCTTCGGGTTCTGGTTCGCCTTCCCCTTCGGCAGGTTCACCCTCTTCCGGTTCCGGTCCGTCTTCCCCTTCGGCAGGTTCGCCCTCGTCGGGTTCCGGTTCGAGCGTAACTTTAATGTCGAAAACAGGACGAAACTGATTGGAGCCGTCATGAACCGTCAGGAACCGCCATTCGCCCGGGGAAAGGGGGCCGACTACGCCGTGTGCACCATAAACGGGATCAAGCACCTGAATACAGGGGATTCCCAGCGGAGGGGTGAAGCGTAGCTCAACGCGTCGTCTAGACGCATCAACCAACAGGTATGGACATCCCACCAGCGACACGGCATCACATTTGCTCGGGGCTTCAGCGGGCACCAAAGCCTCGGCATAAATCCCGTCCTTCCGATATAATGGCGTAACCTGGACGATGGGCGGCATTTCGTCTGCACAAGAAACAAAGGTGATCCGCGTGTCCTCACAGTAGGTTTTATAATGTGAATCTCCTTCACCGGCCTGTCCCGTTTCTACCGCTGCAACCATCCCGGCAACAGCCCATGTAAACACCAGCAGCACAGTGATTCGATAGTAGTTCATACTCGTTAAATTTCCTGTCTCTTGTGTACCATACATACAATGGCAAGAACGCCCTGCAGGCATCTCACCCACAAAACTTTTCATTCTTCATTGTAACATGACGTTGCCAAAAACACAAATGAATACTGCGAATTCGCTCCACTATCTTTTGTCACAAGCAATCGCACCACAATGCTTGTTCAAAACAACTGGTTTACACGTGTCTTCGTGCATCAAGATCAGGGGAACCTGTTGGCCTCTCTGCGTCCTCGCAGTGTGCCACCGGTAGCCGCCACCGCAACCAATGCGTTATGCCAACTATAGGCGAAATTCGCCATGCTAGAGGCGTATAGCACCATATTACAGGGGTTACAAGACCACAGAAATCTTTTATGTGCTGTGTTTTGATTATGTTACAAAAATTAGGCATGTTGGCACGTTTCTTGCGTATCTTGGTCGGTACATTAGCTGTAACCGGCAGGCACGAAGCGCTGCCAACAAGGAGTTTGTCATGAGCATATTCACCCGCTTGAGCGACATTATCAGCGCAAACATTAACGCCATGCTCGACAAGGCGGAGAACCCCGAGAAGATGATCAAGATGATGATCCATGAGATGGAAGACACGCTTGTGGACATCAAGGCGAATTGCGCCGGCGCCATGGCCACGGAAAAGCGAATCCAGCGCGACATGGCCACGGCGATTTCGCTGGGCAATGCCTGGGGCGACAAGGCCGCCCTGGCCGTGGAAAAGAACCGGCCCGACCTGGCGCGGGAGGCGTTGCTTGAAAAGCGCCGTCACCTTGACCGGGCGGACGCGTTCGAAGCGGAGTTGGAAGAGGCGCGTGCGGTGGTCGCCCAGTATCAGGAAGACTTGCAGCAGTTGGAGGACAAACTGGCGGGAGCACGGGACAAACAACGCATGCTGGTACAGCGCCATCGTCATGCCGTGGACAAACACCGCGCACAAAGCGGCATCCGCCGGTACGACGCCGCCGAAGCGATGCACCGGTTCGACGCGTTTGAACAACGCATTGACCGAATGGAAGCCGAAGCGAGTTTGATAAACGGCCCGCGCCGGGAACGTCTTGATGAGGCCTTTGCGGCGCTTGAACAGGACGACGAGATTGAGCGCGAACTGGCGGCGCTGATGGCCCGGAAACAAGACAACGCCCGCAAAGGGCATGATGCGGAAAGCGATAAGCATGATGTACAATGAATGCACACGATACCCGCTCTATCGCAGTCGGCGCGGCTGGTTGTTCGGCGTTTGCCGGGGCATCGCGGAATACAGCGGCATTGCGGCCTGCTGGCTGCGCGCCGCACTGGTCATTGCCATTGTTTTCATCGGCTTCTGGCCGGTGTGCGCGTTGTACTTGTTGGCGGCACTGCTTCTGAAACGGGCGCCCCGCCGGGCCACATGGTTGTGTGAAGGCCGATAGACAAGGAAAGGAAAGCCCATGGACTTTCTGCTATCACTATTATTCGTGACGCTGATCTTCGGGTTGGCCATTATCTGTTGGACGGTTGTAAAACTGGTAAGCGCGGCAACGGCACATACCACCAACATTGATGAAACACGGTTGCTCCAGGAGATTCACCGCGGCTTGGAACGCATGGAAGAGCGGGTGGAGGCGCTGGAGACGCTGCTATTTGACCGGGAAGCGGGAGGGAGACACTGATGCGTCCAAGAAACAGCAACTCTACCGCACACCAACGCCCCGGCCTGTACCGCGCGCGAAACGGCGTCTTTTTCGGCGTATGTCGCGGACTGGCCGAATACTTTCACTTTTCCGTCACCGGTGTCCGCGTTGCATTTGTTGTGGGCACGTTGTTTACCGGGGTCTGGCCCATGATCGCGGCGTATGCGCTGGCGGCCTTGCTCATGCCGGTAGCGCCGGTGTTGCCGCTGGACAACGATGCAGACGCCGAATTCTACAACAGCTACAGCGCCTCCCGTGAAATGGCATTGCTTCGGCTAAAGCATACCTATGAACGACTCGACCGCCGCATACAACGTATCGAATCGGTTGTCACAAACCGTGGCTATGATTGGGAACAGCGCCTGCACAAAAGCGATCAGTCATAGCAACCTCATTTTTGCGGCTTTCTGTTGCGACGGCGCGTCCTGTGTTATAATCGCACCCGCTTGATCAGGTGGGCACAACTTGAACCCCGCAATGGCGGGGCCCGTCGTGTATGTGCAGGCACACAACAAGCACACCACATGAACACTTGGGACAACATCCACAGCAAAGGGAGCCGTTACAATGACAAAAGCACTGGTAACTGGCGGCGGCGGTTTTCTGGGCCGCTATATTGTTGAGCAACTGCTTGAACGGGGCGATGACGTAACCATCGCGGCCCGGGGCGACTATCCGGAACTGGTGAAGATGGGCGCGCAACAGGTGCGCGGCGATTTGGCGAATCCCGGCGTTGCCCGCGACGCATGCAACGGCATGGACATTGTATACCACGTCGCCGCCAAAGCAGGCCTGTGGGGCCCGTACGATGATTTCTATCAGGCCAACGTGGTTGCCACAGAAAACATCCTTGCGGCATGTCGCGAATGTGGCGTGGGCAAGTTGGTGTATACCAGTTCGCCAAGCGTAATTTTTGACAACCAACCACATACCGGCTGCGATGAATCCGTGCCGTATCCCGAGTATTACGAAAGCTTTTACCCCCAGACCAAGGCAATGGCCGAGCGCAAGGTAATTGCGGCAAACAGCGACGCGTTGTTGACGGTGTCATTGCGGCCCCACCTCATCTGGGGCCCGCGCGATCCGCACATCCTGCCGGGCATTATCTCCCGTGCCCGTGAAGGCAAGCTCATTCAGGTGGGCGACGGCACAAACAAGGTGGACATGGTTTATGTGGAAGACGCGGCATACGCCCATTTGCAGGCGGCCGACGCATTGAAACCGGGCGCACCCGTTTGCGGCGCCAATTATTTTATCACCCAGGATGAACCGGTAAACCTGTGGGAGTGGATTCGGAACCTGTTAATACGACTGGACATTGCGCCGCCCAAACGCAACATATCATTGCGCACGGCGCGCGCCATCGGCACGGTCATGGAATCGGCGTACCGCTGGTTGCCGCTGCAGGGCGAACCACGGATGACGCGCTTTCTTGCCAGCGAGCTGGCCATGAGCCATTACTACGACATTTCGCGCGCCAAAAATGATTTCGGGTATCAGCCGCAATGGACGATGGACGCCGCATTGGAGAAAACCCTGCCAACACTGTAAACGCTTGACCATGCGGGTTACGGGCCATCCAATATCGTCCGCACTTTTTGAAGCAAGTCGTTGGGGTGAAATGGCTTCGGAAGCGCATGCGTACATGCGTTCAGCACAATATCGGCATGCACTTGCTCAATGGCATAGCCGCTGCAAAACAGAATGCGTGCTTTCGGTTTCAGCCCGCGCACCCGCTCAAGCACCTTGATGCCATTCAATTTCGGCATGATAACATCAAGCAGCAGCAACGCAATTTCATCGGCATGTTGCTCAAACACCGAAACGGCTTCCTCACCATCGCTTGCGGTCAACACGTTGTAGCCGGCGCGTTCCAGCACCGTCTTGCACAAATAGCGTACAGTGGAATCGTCTTCCGCCACAAGGACAGTTTCGACGCCGCCCGGTGCGGGGGTCTTCTCAGGTTCGGTTAGGACCGCTTCCTCTTCGTCAACCAAGGGCAGGTAAATGTCAACCGTCGTGCCTTCGCCCGGACTACTGGCAATTTGAATGTTGCCGGCATGTTGTTTGACAAGCCCATACACGGTTGACAATCCGAGACCGGTTCCTTTGCCAACTTCTTTCGTCGTAAAAAAGGGTTCAAATATCTTTTCGAGGGTGGCCGCATCCATGCCGCGACCCGTATCAGACACGCGCAACCGCACATAGGCGCCCGGATTCTCCCAGCCATGTTGCGCACAAAAAGCGCCGTCCAAAACCATCACCGCCGTGTCAATGTCAATCACGCCGCCATCGGGCATGGCGTCGCGGGCATTAACGCACAGGTTCATCAGTATTTGTTCCATCTGACCACGGTCGGCACGCACCATGGCGGGGGTCGGGTCGGGATGCACCCCAAGCGTGACAGGAGCGCCAATAACCCGTTGCACCATGTTTGTCATGTTGGTGACAACTTCGTTAAGGTTAATAATCCTCATTTCGAGGGGCTGGCGGCGGCTGAATGCCAGAAGCTGGCGCACCAGCGTGGCGGCGCGGTTGCCCGCGCCCAGCACTTCCTCAATCGCGCTATGGAGCGGCGTCTCCTTCGGTGCGTCGTCCCGCGCCAGTTCTGCAAAGCCGAGTATCGCCTGCAGCAGATTGTTAAAATCGTGGGAAACGCCGCCGGTAATCTGGCCCAGCGCCTCCATCTTTTGTGCCTGCAGCAATTGCACTTCCAATTCTTTTTCGGTTGATATGTCCTGCTGCACCGCAATAAAGTTGATGGTGCGCCCCGTAATATCATGCACAGGCGAAATGGTCACCTTCGCGACGAACGACCCGCCATCCTTGCGTTTGCTGTCAACTTGTCCGGTCCACGTGTCTCCGTTGGCCAAGGCGCCCCACATTTCTTTGTTGGCCTCGTGTCCGTAAACATCATCGGCAAGCAACCGCAAACTCTCGCCTATTACATCCTCGCGGCTGTAGCCGGACACCGCAATGAATGCCGGATTGACATACTGGATAATGCCGCCCGCGTCGGTAATAATGATGGCCTCCCCGGCCTGTTCAATGGCGGTCATCAGCCGCTCCCGCTCTTCCTCCGCCTGTTTGCGCTTTGTAATGTCACGGGCCACGCCCCGATACCCCACAATCTCTCCTGATCGGTCGAGCACGGGCGCGCCACGGGTTTCAAACACCACCAGGCCGCCGTCCTTGTGTTGGTGGCTGTTTTCAACAGTAAAGATGAGACGACCGCTGTTAACAGCCTCTTGAAACGCCGCAATGGTGCGTTTCCTTTCCTCCGCCGGCATGAGCGCGTCGTATCTCTGCCCGACAATCTCGCTCGGCGAATAGCCCAATATGGTTTTCACCTGTGGGCTGGAGTAGACAAAGCGGCCCTCGGCATTCGTTTCCCATATCCAGTCGCTGGTGGTTTCAACCAGATTGCGGAACAGACTTTCCGAGCGACGCTGGGCATGCAGCGCGCCTTCCATGTGTTTATACACCCCGCCTACGCCCAGCACAAGTCCGATTGTGTAAAAGGCAAACAACGCGAATATGGTCGCCCACGTTATGAGTGCGCCGGAATACCCCGCAACATCGTAGGTATATGTCCACAAGCCCATCTGCACCGCCACACCTACGCCGCCGATGGTGGCCAGTCCGACAAATATCGCCACTGTACCGCCGCGTATGCCAAACAATACCGTGGCCACCACCACCAGAATGACCAAGGGCAGCTGTGTGGCCCCCGCCAAGCCATAGGTAAGCAGACCGCTTAACCCAACAACATAAAGCAAAGCCAGCACCAGCAATGTGCGCAAGTAATAATGAATGTGTTTGCGGCACACCGCGCTTACCACCACGGTCACGACGACCATGATATGAAGCACGTACAAATTGCTCCACCCGAATTCCGGCGTCCGCAATACGGAAAGCGCGCCCAGAGGCGGCGCCGCAACAGCGCCGCAAATCAACCACATGTTGACGAATGTTTCGCGCACAGTCTGCACATCCGGCAATTCCCGGTACCAAGTGTTGGCCAGGGCTATTACCGAGACGAGCGCCACTACAATTGCCAACGCCAGAAACAACCACAGGTAGCCCGGCCACAGGGATGCCTCCGGTTCCAACGCCGGACCCAACGCCGGGCCAAACCATCCTTCGTCAATTTGACGCCGTTCTTCGTCCGTAATTGCATCAAAACCTTCGTTCACAAGCGCCAGCAGCGCCTCATTCTCGCGCCGCACCGCCATACGAAGGCTGGCATCCAAGAAAATGCGCGACGACCGCCTGAATGCGTTCGACGCATCGGCCATGGTCAGATGGTAGGAGGCAAGCGGTTCTTCCGCAATAAACGCTTCCACCCGGCCGCCCAATGCCGCCGTTACAAGGCTTTCATAGGTAAGAAAAGAATAGGTGCGCGCCTCCGGGATATGTTCGCGAACGTATTCCTCGACACTTGTCCCCCGCAACACGCCCACGCGCATTTCCGCCAGTTCCTGCAACTCCTCCACATAAACAGCATCCCGGTGCAGGAACAAATAGGCCTGTAATTCCTGGTATGGCTCCGTAAACGCCATGCGTTCAGCACGGTCGGGCGTGTACGAGGCGCCTGCCGCGACATCAATCTCACCGGCCAGCAGCGCTGGGAGCACCTCCGGCCAATGCATCACGCGAAACTCCACGGGCACCCCGGTCTTCAACGACCACAACCGCCACAAATCAACGTCGCGGCCCACGGATTGTCCGCCTTCGCTTATAAAAAACATGGGCGGAAAATTACCGCTGCCGACAACAATTCCTTCCGGTTGCGCATCAACCGGCCATGCCAGAAAAGCAAGCGCCAGCACCATGCCCAAGGGCAATCGGCTCATAACATGCTCCTCCAAATCACACAGGGCGACAACTTTTCCAAAACGAAGCAAAACCCATTCAATCAGCCATTCCCTCTTCTTGGTGCGCCCCACAAACATCACGCACTCCGGCACACCAGCACGACGTCAGTATAACAAACTGCCGCAGAAAACCATAACCGTATCATTGTCGACACGCATAAACACGTTGGCGCCCATGTTGGCATTGCGTTGCGCAACGTGGTAGCATGAGTAAACTTTACGGAAACCCTTTCCGTATGCTTTCTTGAAAGGACCCCCTGATGGACATAGCCGCAGTAATCAGAAATGTGCCGGATTTCCCCAAGCCCGGCGTACAGTTCAAAGACATTACCACCTTGTTGTTGGATCCGGATGCGCACCGACACGCCATTGATACCTTTGTGGAGCGTTACGAGGCAAACAAGCCGGACGCCATTGTGGGCGTGGAGTCGCGCGGTTTCATTTTCGGCAGCGCACTGGCATACGTGTTGGGCGTTCCCTTCGTGTTGGCGCGAAAAGCCGGGAAATTGCCGGGCGAGACCATTAGCGAAAGTTTCGCGCTGGAATATGGCACTGATACGGTGGAGATGCATGTGGACGCCATTCAACCGGGGTGGCGTGTGTTGATTCTGGACGATCTGCTCGCCACAGGCGGCACGGTATCCGCAGTAACGCGGCTTATCAAGCGCATGGATGCCGAACCCATTGAAGCCGCCTTTGTCGTGGAGTTGCCCCCGTTGAAGGGACGCGAAAAACTTGCGCCACTACCCGTGTTCTCGTTGGTGGCCTTTATGGTGGAATAGCAGCAAACATAAGCATAAGGAGATGTAGCAGATGAAATCGGTTGTCGTTGCAAGTGTCATGGCAATGTTGTTGGCGGGCGCAAATGCCGCGGGTGCAGATTCGTATTCGGAACAATTCATTTTCCCGCCACAGGAAAAACACGTTCATGCCAGCAGTATTGTGGAAACGCCGGAAGGCGATTTGCTGGCGGCATGGTTTCATGGGTCGGGCGAACGCACCGCAGATGATGTACTGGTACAGGGCGCCCGCCTGCGCAAAAGCGAATCGGCATGGAGCGACGTGTTCCTCATGGCCGACGTACCGGATTTTCCCGATTGCAATCCCGTATTGTTCATTGATCAGGAAGAACGGCTTTGGCTGTTCTGGGTGGTGGTAATGGCCAACCGCTGGGAAAACAGCCTGCCAAAATATCGCTGGTCAACAGACTATGCCGACGACGGCCCGCCGAAATGGGACTGGCAGGATGTCATCCACCTGCGACCCGACGATGACTTCCCCGAACAGATGGCGGCCTTGTTCCGTGAATTAAACCCTTCCGAGCCCATGTGGGCGGAATATGCCCATCCCTATTCGCGTATGCTGATTGCAGCCTCCCATGACAAATTAAAACGGCAACTGGGATGGATGACCCGCAACCAGCCGCTGGTGTTGGAATCCGGCCGGATATTGCTGCCCATGTATTCCGACGGGTTCAACATTTCGCTGATGGCCTATTCGGATGACGGCGGCGAACGCTGGCATACCAGTGCGCCGATTGTGGGCCTGGGACCGATTCAGCCGACGGTCGCCCAGCGACAGGACGGTACGCTGGTGGCCTTTTTCCGCGACAGCGGTCTGGAACCCAAGCGCATGCAACGCGCCGAGTCCGACGATGACGGCGAAACATGGAGCCTTACACGGGACACCGACCTGCCGAATCCAAGCGCAAGTATGGAAGTAAAGGTGCTGGATGACGGTCGCTGGATTCTTATTTACAACGATACCGAGCGCGGCCGCCACAGCCTCGCCGTAGCCCTGTCGGAGGACGAAGGCGATACATGGCCGGTAATGCGCCATCTCGAACACTGGGAGGAAGGCGAGGGACGCTTCTCGTATCCTTCCATCATTCAGGCGCGGGACGGCCGCATACACGCCACGTATTCGCACAGCACGGAAGACGGCGCGGCCATTAAGCATGTAAGTTTTATGCCGGACTGGATCGCCGCCGAATAACGGGGGCAACATCGTTGTTATCATTGACAAACGACGAGCACTGTACGCAGTAAACAAGCGGAGCAGCTATAACAGGGACAACACCCGGAGGGTGTGACATGACCAATGAACGCAACGACAAGGATATGGAGCGTCACGCACAACTGAGCCGACGCGAGTGGTTGGCATGTTCAGCGGCGGCAAGCGCCGGATTGGGCGTTGCCGGCGCCGTTGCCGGCACAACACAGGCACGGGCCGACACAGCCCGCGGCGGCGCGTACAACATGAAGAAGTCCATAAACCTGTGGGCATTCCCCTATCCTGAATCAATGGATATGGAAACCTGCCTGCAGATTTGTGCGGATGCCGGGTTCGACGGCGTGGAAGTCAATTATGAGTTGGAGGGCGAGTTGTCCCCTGACGCAAGTGAAAACGACCTCCGTGCAATCGGTGCGATGGCGCGTGACAAAGGGCTTGAAATTGCCGGGGTATGCTCTTACCTGTTTTGGCCTTATCCCTTCACGCATGAAGACCGCGACATTCGGGAGCGGGGCGTCGCGCTGTGTGCAAAGATGATACGCGCCGCACGGCTGCTGGGCACAAGCGACCTGCTGGTGGTGCCGGGCGCCACCTATATTCCGTGGATGCCGGAAGAGCCGCCCGTGCGTTTTGATGTGGCCGAGGCACGGGCCAGAGAAGCAATCGAACGGCTTCTTGAGGTGGCAGTGGACCAAGATGTGCATTTGAATATGGAGAATATCTTCATCAACGGCTTTCTCCATTCGCCCGGTGAAATGGCTGCTTTTGTTGATTCTTTCGATTCCGACTATGTGCGGGTACATTTCGACACCGGCAATATCATGCAGTATCATTTCCCGGAACATTGGATACCGTTGCTCGGGAAACGTATTCGGCATGTGCATCTGAAGGAGTTTAACCGGAAGAATGTGGAATTTAATGTGGATACGTTCCGGTTGCTTTTGGACGGTTCCACAAACTGGCCCGCCGTTATGGACGCGCTCAAGGCCATTGATTACACCGGGTACTTAACCTTTGAATACTTTAACCCTTTCCCGCACCACCCGGAAGCGTTGGCACGCTATACGTCGGATGCAATGGATCGGATTCTGGGACGCACATAGGGCACGGCCGCCCGCCCACGGCACAACAGCCCGCGGGCATTATGGGGGCTTGCCGGTCATCGGCGCCACAAGAAAGAATAATTTGTGGGTGATCCGTGTTATCGGGAGCTGCATTGTCCGTGGTGCGGCGCGTGTTCCGTAACAGGATCGGCGATGTCCTACTGTTGCGTTGTGACGTCGTTGTTGTAACACGTATTCACGTCATGCAGTCGGTGAAAAACGATTGAAAACAAGGAGACAGATGCCATGAGAACCATTGTTGTTACGCGATACGGCGGCCCCGAAACACTTGTCATGCAGGAGGCGCCCGTGCCCGAACCCGGCCCGGGCGAGGTGTTGCTGCGCGTGGTGGCCGCAGGCGTCAACTATGCCGACATCATGCAGCGCAACGGCTTGTATCCCGGCGGCCCCAACCCGCCGTTTGGCGCGGGGTTTGAGGCGTCGGGCGTGGTCGAAAAGGTCGGCGACGGCGTATCCGGGTATAAGCCGGGCGATGAGGCGGTGTGCTTTTGTGAGTCCGGCTACAGCGACTATGTGGTGGCCCAGGAAATACATCTGCTTCCGAAACCGCCCCAACTCGACTTTCAACAGGCCGCCGCCATCCCCTGCCAATATCTGACCGCATACCATGCGCTATGTACGCTGGGCAATCTGTCCGCAGGTCAAACCGTGTTGATTTATGCTGCCGCGGGAGGCTTGGGCACCATGATGGTGCAGGTTGCGCGGAACCGTGGCGCCCGGGTTATCGGCGCCTGTGGTTCAGACGAAAAGTGCGCCTTCATCGCCGATCTCGGCTGTGATCACCCGGTAAACTACCGCGAAAAGGATGTTGTCGCGGAGGTGGCGGCAATTCTGGATGGCGGAAAATGCGACCTGGTGGTGGAGTCCGTGGGCGGCGATATGACGGAACAGGGGTTACGCTGTCTCAAGCCCCGGGGAATGATGATCACCCTGGGCGTGGCAAGCAAACAACCGGCCATGTTCAACGCCGTGGAACTGCTGGCCAACAACTGGATTGTGGCCGGGTTCCATCTGTTTGCCTATACCGAGGACATGGCGGCCATGATGCAGGCCGTGCAGCATCTCCATCAATGGCTGGCTGAAGATAAACTGACTGTTTTTGTGAAACATGCGCTGCCCTTGGAGAAAGCGGCAGAGGTGCATGAAATGATTGAAAACCGACAGACGACCGGCAAGGTCGTGTTGACCACGGGATATACGCCATGAAACACACACGAAAGAACGTCCGATCACGCTGTTGGCATCCAGTCTGCTGGAGCGTCCTGTTGCTTTGCTTGGCAGCGGCCGCTGAAATGACGCCGGAGACGCTGGTGAATGAGGCCGGCGCGCATGTCGCAGAACGTGATACGGTGCAAACAGAGATAGTGTTTGTCATGGAGTTTACCGACGGCGAAGAGGACATCACCCTGACGCTTATGGCGGACATCGCGTTGGGAACAGACAATGAAGCGCGCATCCACTTGAAGATGGATGATGAAGAGATCGTACTGGTTAACAATGAGGCCGAGCAGCTGTTGTTTTTTCCGAAAGAAAACGCCTACCGCAAAATGGCGCCTGAATCTGACCGGTCGTTGCTGTTTCGTTCCGTCCTCAGCGGGACACTGGAGAGCGCATTTATATGGCTGGCCGATTATTTGCACGGCGCACCGCTTGCAGACGCAGAGCCGCCGACTTTCGCCGAGACAACGACAATAGAGGGAGACGCGCATAACGCCGTGGAAATACGCTTTCCTCAGCACACGTTGCAAGCCTTCTTCGCAAAGGCCGACCCGCCCGTCTTGCGCCGCTTTACGCTCGACCTGCACGACGCGGCGCTCCGCAATTATACGACATCACCCGACGGCAGCCTGCGTGTGACGGCGGACTTCGTCAACTGGCAGTTTGACGCGTCCCTGCCGGACGACACCTTTACCTTTACGCCCCCTGCGGATGCACATGAACAAGGCGCACAAAGCCCGCCGCAACGTGGCGCCCTGGAGGGTCAGGAGGCCCCCAACTTTTCGTTGCCCCTCCTCGATGGCGGCGAGATGTCGCTTGCGCAACATCGTGGCAACGATATTGTAATCCTTGACTTTTGGGCGTCGTGGTGCGGGCCGTGCCGCAGAGGTTTGCCCATTGTGGCCACCGTTGCGGAACGCTTCAAAGAACACAACGTGGTGCTGTACGCAATCAATCTGCGCGAATCGGCGGATACGGCGCGGACATTCCTGCAACAACACAACCTTGGTGTGACCGTACCGATGGATGGCCGGGGCGAGGTGGCACAACGCTACGGCGTTACGGGCATTCCACGGCTGATCCTCATAGATAGGGAAGGTATTGTCAGAGCGGTTCATGCGGGATTGAGCCCCACCCTTGATCGCCAGTTGTCGGACGAAATCCGCGCGTTGCTCGCAGAAGAAGAGTAACAGTTGCAGCATTCAGGCCCGGCAAGGTACTATAGGGGCAAGCGTGCCCGTGCCCGATGGTGTGGTGGACGGCACAAGCAAGTCGCCATGCAGACAATGCCTGTCTGGCAAGCGCCGTGAGACCGAAATAATACCGTACCCGTCACATCGCCTGACGTTCCCCGCCGGATGGGGTCATGCGGGGCACACCATGAACACCGGCTATCCCGGATGGTTCACAGGGTTTCGTTGTGAACCCGCCCACACCCCTTGCAGCAGCAGTACTGACATGAATGTATAAGGTGAGTCTATGAGCGAATTCGTCGTTGACAACAAGATATTGGATCAAGAAGAGACCTTGTCCCGCACGGCATTGGAAGAACTTCAGGTCGGGCGGTTGCGTGAAACGGTGGCCCGCGCCATGAACGTGCCGTTTTACAAGGCCATCTTTGAACGGGACGGCATCACGCCGGATAGCATCTCAACAATACAAGACCTGCAACGGTTGCCGTTTACCACCAAGGCGGACATGCGCGACAACTATCCGCTGGGCCTGTCGGCGGTGCCCCGCAGCGAACTCGCCCGGATACATGGTTCGTCGGGCACCACGGGCATGCCCACCTTTGTCGGCTACACCCATGACGACCTCAACATGTGGCGGCGGCTGTGTGCGCGGTTCCTGGTGGCGGGCGGATTGCGCGCCGTGCATACCGTGCAGGTATCCTTCGGGTATGGCCTTTTTACCGGCGGGTTCGGGTTGCACTATGGCATCGAAACGGTCGGCGCGGCCATTATACCGGCGGCGTCAGGCAACACCATGCGGCAAATCAATCTGATGCGCGACTTGCAGCCCGACGCGTTGATTTGCACCCCCAGTTACGCCCTGAACATCGCCGAGGTGGCCCGCAGTATGGATGTGGACCCGCGTACGCTGCCGTTGCGGCTCGCCTTTTTCGGCGGCGAAATGTGGACCGAAGACATGCGCCAACAGATAGAAGCGGAAATGGACCTGCTGGCCTTCAACAACTATGGCCTCTCCGAAATCATCGGGCCGGGCGTCAGCGGCGAATGCGCCGCACGGGACGGCATGCACATTCAGGAAGACCATTTTCTGGTGGAGTGTGTTGATCCGGATACGCTGGAGCCGGTGAACGATTACGAATACGGGGAGTTGGTGTTTACGGCGCTCACACGACAGGCAATGCCCATGATACGCTATCGTACGCGTGACATTGCCGCGCTGGACAGCTGCCCGTGCGCCTGTGGACGCACCACCAAGCGGATGACGCGCGTGGTGGGGCGCTCCGATGACATGCTCATCATTCGTGGCGTCAACGTGTTCCCGTCCCAAATCGAAGAGGCGCTGTTCCAAGTGGAGGGCACGGCGCCCCATTATCTCATTGAAGTGGAACGGCCGGCCACACTGGATCAGGTCACGGTAAAAGTGGAAGTCCGGCCGGAGGTGTTTTCCGACAAAATGCGCGACATGCAACAGATGCGCGACCGAATCGCACGAAAGATTCAGACGGTGGCGGGCATTCAGGCACGGGTTGAGCTGGTCGCCCCCAAAACGCTGGAACGTTCCGACGGCAAAGCCGTGCGTGTGGTTGACCGCCGCGGCCCCAAAGGATAACCGCCGCATCACCCCGGGAACATAACGTAACAGGAAACGCTCTTATGCAGGTGCCCATGCTGGATTTGCGCGCCCAATACGCGACTATCAAACCGGAGATTGACACCGCCGTCATGGAGGTAATCGAAAGCCAGCAGTTCCGCGGCGGGCCGGTACTGGAATCGTTTGAAACGGCTTTGGCCGCGTATGCCGGCGTCAGGCATTGCGTGGGCGTTGGCTCCGGCACGGATGCACTGTATCTGACGCTGAAAGCGCTTCAACTGCAGCCGGGCGACGAAGTCATCACCACGCCCTTCTCCTTTTTCGCCACCGCAGGCACCATCGTCAATGCGGGCGGCATTCCCCGCTTCGCCGATATTTGCCCCGACACGTTCAATATGGACCCCCAACACATCGAAGCGCTGATTACCCCGAAAACGCGCGCCATCATGCCGGTGCACCTTTTCGGACAATGCGCCGATATGGAAACCATACGTGACATCGCGCAGCGGCATCGCCTGGCGCTGCTGGAGGACATGGCCCAAGCGCTGGGGGCGCGACGCGGCGAGATCAACGCCGGAGGCTGGGGCAACGCGGCGGCATGCAGTTTCTATCCCACGAAAAACCTCGGCGCGGCAGGTGAAGGCGGCGCGGTGCTTACCAACAGCGACGACACGGCGGGTGCCGTGCGTCTGCTTCGTTGTCACGGCGCATCGGCACAATACGAACACGTGGCCGTAGGTGTCAACAGCCACCTCCATACCATACAGGCCGCTGTGTTGCGCGTCAAACTGCGTCACCTCGATCAGTGGAACGAGGCAAGGCGGGAACGGGCGCACTATTATACAGACCGCTTACGCGCCATGGACGAAATACAACCGCCGACGGAAGCCCCCGGAAACCACCATGTATACCACCAATACGTGATACGCGTACCCGAACGAGACCAGGCCCAACGCCTGTTCAACGAACGCGGCATTGGCTGCGGCGTGTTCTATCCCATTCCACTGACAAAGCAACCTTGCCTTGCCGCCTACAATCCTGCGGACAACGGCTGCGCAAATACAGCGCAAGCCGCGCAGGAAGTGCTCGCGCTCCCCATCTATCCCGAACTGACAGAAGCGCAACAAGCACTGGTGATTGATACGCTCAAAGACCACATCGCCTCTTTAACCTGACACGGTCGATAAATATCGTATCACAGCATCACAATCGTCATTGCGAGTCTCCACCACCTTCGGTGGCGATTCATCTAATGACGCTCGCATCACAGCAACACAATCGTCTTTGCGAGGAGGGCGTCAGCCCGACGCGGCAATCTGGGACATGAGATTACGTCACGTTGTTCGCAATGACGATGAAGCCAGATCGCGTCACGTTGCTCGCGATGACGATGAAGCCATATCGCGTCGCTACGCTCGCGATGACGATGTGGTGAGATCGCGTTGCGTTATTCGCAATGACGATGTAATGAGATCGCGTCGCTTTGTTCGCGGTGGTGGCCTGCCCCCAATTTATGTGCCAACCTGAATAAGAGGATTTACTTCACTCTTGGGGTATGAGCCCGGGGAATCCGCATTGTCGAAACAGGCGGGTGCAGCAGGGCATTGCGCTTACGGGGGGGCGGTTTGATGCAGTGTGTTATACTGGATCAAACGAAATGAAAGGGTTCGAGAGATGTTCGATGTAATACTGCGCAATGGAACGGTGGTGGATGGAACGGGCGCTCCGGCCTTTCAAGGGGATGTCGGCATTGCCGGCGATCGCATTGCCATGGTCGGCAAGGCGAACGGCGCAGCGGCCGTTACGGAGATTGATGCGCAAGGCAAATACATAGCGCCGGGGTTTGTGGATCCCCATTCCCACGCCGACTTGTCTTTGTATCGGGAAAACAGCACGGCCCTGTTGGAACCGCTCGTGCGTCAGGGCATCACCACATTCGTGGGCGGCAACTGTGGCATGGCGATGGCGCCGTTGGGCGACGCCCATCGCGACGCGGTGGAAACCTATATCAACATATTCACGCAAATAGATTTTGACCGGGAAGCGCACTGGCAAAGTCTGGGCGATTACTTTGACTACGTGGAGGACAAGGGTCTTCTTTTGAATGCCGCCGTATTGGCGCCCCACGGCTTGTTGCGTTTGAATGCCATGGGCATGGAGCCGCGTGCCGCCACGGACGACGAAATCGCGGCGATGAAGGCAGCCTTGGCGGAAGCGCTGGATGCGGGCGCCATTGGCCTGTCCACAGGCCTGCAATATATGCCCGGCAGTCAAAGTGACACGCGCGAGTTGTTGGCGTTGGGCGCGGAATTGCATGACCGGGGCGGTATATTCACCAGCCATTTGCGCAGTTATTCGAACACGCTTGACCGTGCGATCGACGAGGTCATTGAGGTGGCCGAAACGTGCGAGGTGCCCGCCCAACTATCGCATCTGTTCTGGGTGCCGGACTACGGGCGGCTCGGCCCCCTGTTTCAAAAGGTAGTGCGCGGCATGGCGCGTTTGTCCAAGTATTGGACGCCGCCCCTGCCGCTGGACCAGCCCATGGCGACGCAGCTCAAGCAAGTCACGGCGGCGCAGCAACGCGGCGTGGCGGTACGTGCCGACATCATGCCCACCACCACGGGCTTCACGCATATCCTGGCCTTTTTCCCGCCGTGGTCGGTTACGGGTTCGGTGGAGGAAGTGATTGCACGGCTGCACGACCCGGAGCAACGCAAGCGAATTCTGCACAGCATTGAACATGGCAAGATGGAATGGCCTCACACGGGCCCCGACGCATGGACATTGAATCTGTTTCGGCTCATGGGCTGGGGCTGCGCCCGCATCATGTCCGTGGCCAGCGACAAGAACAAACGCCTTGAAGGCATGAGCATCACGGAAATCGCCCGGGAGCGGGGCGTACATCCTCTGGACGCGGTGTGCGACCTGTTGATTGAAGAGGAGGGGCATGTGCTGGCCTTTGAAAGCATGGCCGAACCGGACGACGCGTTTACCGAGCGCAGTTCTTTTGCCGGATTAAAGCATCCCGAAGTGATGATTTCCACCGACGCCATCCTTATGGGCGGCGGCATACCGTCACAGTTGTTCTATGGCTGTTATCCCAAGTATCTGTCCCGCTACGTGCGCGACATGCGATTGCTGCCCCTTGAAAACGCCATACGCAAAATAAGCGGGCTGGCCGCCGAACACTTCAATCTGCGCGACCGCGGCGTCATTGCCGAAAACGCCTATGCAGATGTGGTGGTGTTTGATTATGACGCCCTCGCCACCAAAGGCACGTTCCGAGATCCGGCTCATTTTCCGGACGGGATTGAACATGTGTTCATCAACGGCAACCACGTTGTGGATGGCGATGTCTTTAACCCCGATCCGTTGCCGGGACGCCTGTTGCGGCGGACGTAAGGTTTCAACGGCGTCCGGGATGCCGCGATGACCGATGAAGGAAAGCGAGCATTGCAAAACGAGGAGGAAACACGAATGACTGCGGATATTTCACGGCGGTCTTTTATGGCGGGCGTAAGCGCCACGGCAGCCACGCTGTCTGTTTCGGAACGCGCCGCCGGTGAAAGCAAGACCCGACCGAATGTACTCTTGTATGTAGTGGACGACCAGGGCACGGACGATGCCGGGTGCTATGGCAACCCGGTCATCCGTACGCCGGGACTGGATATGCTGGCGGAGGAAGGCGTCCGGTTTACACGCGCCTTTTGTACCACGCCTTCATGCAGCGCGAGCCGGTCGACCATCCTCACCGGCTGGCACAATCACGCCACCGGACAATATGGACACGCGCACAGCTACCATCATTTCAAGAGTTTCAACACGGTAAAATCCCTGCCCACGTTCTTGTCGGAAGCCGGGTATCGCACCAAGCGCATCGGAAAATATCACGTGGCGCCGCCGGAAGTGTATCCCTTCGACCATGCCATGCCCATCGCCGCACCGGTGGAAATGGCCGACGACTGCCGTGATTTTATCGCCGCGGATGACGAGTGCCCCTTCTTCCTCTACTTTTGTACCGTGGAGCCGCACCGACCGTTTGCCCGTGAAGGATCACAGCCAATAGACCCTGCGGATGTTATTGTGCCCGATTATCTGCCGGATACCCCAGAGTGCCGGGAGGAACTGGCGCAGTATTATATGTCGGTTGAACGCGCCGACAAGGGCCTGCTTCGTCTCATTGAGATATTGAAGGAAACGGGCCAGTGGGACAACACGTTCATCGTCTATATCTCGGACAACGGCATTGCGTTCCCCGGTGCAAAAACCAATCTTTACGAACCGGGCATGCGGCTGCCCTGTGTCGTTCGAAATCCGTACCAGCACAACAAAGGCCACGCCTGTGACGCGCTGATTGATTTTACCTTTATCACGCCAACCATACTCGACTTCTGCGATGCATGGCCCGATGACCACGCCTTTCATGGCCGGTCGTTTCTGGCCGCGATGGAAGAGGAACACCCGGCGGGGTTTGACGAAATATATGCGTCACACACGTTTCACGAAATTACCATGTATTATCCCATGCGTGTGGTGCGCGGAACACGATACAAGCTTATCTGGAACATAGCAAGCGGCTTGACCTATCCCTTTGCATCCGATTTGTGGGCCTCCGAAACGTGGCAAGCCCTGCGCGAACGGGGCGAAACACATTATGGCAAACGCAGCATAGAGGCCTATATGAACCGCCCGCCGTTTGAACTTTATGACCTTGAAAACGACCCCCATGAAATCCATAATCTGGCAGACAGTCCGGAACACGCCGCCATTCTGGCTGAACTCAAGCAAAAGCTGCGCGCCTTTCAAGAACGTACCGACGACCCGTGGGTGCTGAAGTGGGAATATGAATAGACGGGACAAATATCCGCAGTGGCTTCCGGTTTTGCCGCCGCTGCCCGCGTGTGAAGGGGTTTGCAATGACGACGGCGCCTGACATCGCCTTGGCGGTGGTGCTCCCCTGCCTGAATGAAGCAGCAAACCTGCGCGAACTATTGCCGCGTATCACCGATGCGTTGCGTAATATTCCGGCACCGTGCGCCGTTTACGTTGTTGACGGCGGCAGCACCGATGATACCGTGGCAACAGCACAGGCACACGGCGCACAGGTGATTCAGCAACGGGGCCGGGGCTATGGCGGGGCGCTCAAGACGGCGTTTGAAGACATTGATGCGGCGTACCTGCTTACCATGGACGCGGACTTTTCACACCATCCTGTCTTCATTCAATACCTTTATGAACGGCGCAACGACGCGGAAGTGATTATTGCCTCTCGCTATGTGTCGCAGGGCCATGCCGAAATGCACTGGACACGACGCCTGTTGAGCACCCTGCTCAACGCCGTGTTTCGTCGTGTGCTGGCCGTGGATGTGCGCGACTTGTCCAGCGGATTCCGTTTGTATCGCCGCTCGGCAGTGGCGCGACTGCAACTGGAATACGAAACATACGCGGTGTTGCAAGAGATTCTGGTGAAAGCCTATTGCCAAGGATATAAGGTCATGGAGGAGCCCTTTCATTACCTGCCGCGCCGCCACGGCACGACCCACGCCCGCCTTGTCGCATTCGGCCTTGCGTATTTGCGCGCCTTATATCGCCTGTGGCTGCTGCGCAACAGTCCCCATGCCGCGGACCATGAGACCCGCGCCTTCCGTTCCAACAATCCCCTGCGCCGGTTGCGGCACAGACGGCGTTACCGATCAATCATGCAGGCCGTTGGCGACCAACAGCGCGTGCTTAACGTAGACTGCGGCGCCTCGCAAACACTCAATGCCGTGCCCCAAAGCGTCGGCTTGGACCCGCATCACCACAAACTGCGATTCATGCGCCGCCCCGCCCGCCTGCTGGTGAACGCACAGGCCGCCGCGATGCCCTTTGCCGACGACACGTTCGAGGTCATTATTCTGTCGCAAGGACTTGGCACGCCCCAACAGGCCGACGGGGTGCTACGCGAGACGGCCCGGTGTCTGCGCGACGACGGACTGCTCCTTGTCAGTACGACCACGGCACGAAACACCCTGCGACAACAGTTGGACACACAGGGATTTCACATCATCGAAGCGGAACGCATCCTAGGCGCAGAGATCATGGTACAGGCACGCAGACACAAGGCATAACGCCGCACCTTCTCTTCGCCATGACAAATGAAGCACGACCATCGTGCGCCACCGCCTGTTGGCATCGTTCCTCGCTTTTCCCTTGGCATTGTTTCTGTAAAACGGAATCTGTAAGCGCGCCTCTTTCTGATTTATCCCCGGGTATCGGAATGTATTGCGTCGCATCTGTGTTAACTGAAAACGTATGCAAGACGTTTATAATGACACCTGTAACGCGAAAAACTTCGCGTTTTGTAGTTTCAAGGGAAACCAGAAAAGGAGGAGCATCATGAAAAGCGTAATGTGTTCGAATTTGTTTGTGGTCCTGATGGCGGCCGGATTTGCCATGTACCCACTGGTGGGCTGCAGTGCGGAAGACTTGGCCGACCCGCCGGAAATCGGTGCGGAGTTCCCCAATTTTGAACTCCCCGATCTTGATGGTGAAACACACACCCTTGAGCAATATCGCGACAAGGTGGTTGTTATTGATATGACCAGTCATCACTGCCCGTGGGTCCGCGGCGCTGATCCGCAGATGATTGAATTGACCGAAAAATACGCGGATGAAGATGTCGTGTTCATCAGCATCAACTCGCACGAAAGCGAAACGATCGAACAAATCAAGGAATATAACGAAGAGGTTGAAAAACCCCATATTACCTTGAAAGACGAAGGCAATGTGTACGCTGACGTGCTTGGCGCACGGGTCACGCCGGAAATGTATGTGATTGACAAAGAAGGCAACCTGGTTTATCATGGCGCGTTCGACAGCCGTTCCGAACCGGGAGAAAAGGGCGACGAAGCCTATACCGACATGGCCATTCAAGCCGCCCTCGCCGGCGAAGCGGCAGACCCAAATCGTGTGCGCGCATGGGGCTGCACCATCAAGCGTCAGTAGAAAAACACACGGATGATGTCTCAATACGCCTATACCTGTCCACTACGGATAACCGCACGGTTTGTGGGTGGCGCCGCTGTTATTGCGGCGGCGCTGCTCACAGCCGCATGCTCACAGCCCGTTGAGGAAGCGCCGGGCACAGTACCTGCCGATGTTGAAACGCAACGCCAAGAGGAGTCCACTGATATTGGCGATGTGACAGCCCTGAACATCGCCGGGCTTGAAACATTGCTGGCCGGTGCAGAAAACAAAGTGCTGGTAATCAACTTCTGGGCTACATGGTGTGTGCCGTGTGTGGCCGAAATGCCGTATTTGGCCGCATTCTATCAACAACATGACCGTGACGACGTTGTTTTCCTGGCTTTGTCTCTGGACAGTCCCGGTGATATTGACGATACGGTAACGCCGTTTATGCACGAACACAATATCCCGTTCCCGGCGTATGTTTTGACGGACCGCGATATTGAGGCCATATCCAAGACCATAGGGCAGGAGATATACGGCGTGCTGCCCACCACCATCGTGTACGACCGCAGGGGCGCCGTCAGGAAAGTATGGGAAGGCGCCATTACCCTTGACGACCTGAACGGCGAAGTGACCCCGCTGCTTTAGCCATAAATAGATTGGCAGACCGCCCTTTGCGTATACTGATGCAGGCAAGCGGGCCGAACGGTCGCGGCGCGGGTAATGCCGCGTCGAGGAAAGTCCGGGCTCCACAGGGCAGGACGCTTCGTAACGCGAAGGCGGCGCAAGCCGACGGAAAGTGGAACAGAAAATACACAGCCCGCCTCGGCGGGTAACGGTGAAAAGGTGCGGTAAGAGCGCACCAGCGCCGTGGTGACACGGTGGCTTTCCAAACCCCGTCCGGAGCAAGTCCAAATAGGGAACCCATGACGTTGCCCGCGTCGGTTCCGGGTAGGACGCTTGAGACGCATGGCGACATGCGCCCCAGATGAATGACCGTTCACGGGCGCGCAAGCGCCCCGGACAGAACCCGGCTTACAGGCCCGCTTGCCGTTTGTCAAAGCCAACGGAGCGTCGTGCGTTCATGCTTACCGCCGCAAATTTTGTGTTTCCCCTTGACGAGGGCGCCGTAGACGGGTTCTTTTCCGGCCACGGGCTACAGGCACTGAAACTTCGCGATGCAACAGCAGCAGCGCCCGTGCTGCTTCATTCCGCACTCAATCGCCGATGGGGCCGCCTTCTGTACACGCTATTGGAAAATTATTTTGCGGGCATGGCCGTGTCCTTCCATGATATTCCACTCGACCTTGCTGCGGGCACGGTGTTTCAACAGGCCGTCTGGCGCGCCGCCGCCACCACCATCCCCCATGGCGCCCATGCAACCTACGGCGAACTGGCGCGGCGCATCGGCAAGCCGGGCGCAGCCCGTGCCGTGGGCACGGCGCTTGGCGCAAACCCGGTCAGCATTGTTGTTCCTTGTCATCGCGTACTTGCCGCAAATAACCATCTCGGCGGTTTTTCGTCCGGGTTGCACTGGAAACGCCGGTTGCTGCATCTGGAACACATCCCCTTCTCCGAATAACCCGCACACCGACTTCATCCGCATGTTTTAACGATTTTCTGTTGCGCCTGCACGTTACAAGTCTTTATACTACTACCACTTTCTACCGCCATTTCTGCCGAAAGTGGTTCGGTGATGATTAATGCCTATGTATTGGTGCTAAATAAATCGTGGGTTGCGGTAAACGTTGCACCCGCCAAGCGGGCCCTGACGTTGCTGTTTCAGGGTCATGCGCAGGTTGTGCATCCGAAAGACTATGCACTGTACGACTTTGACGCCTGGCTGCAATTCTCCCGCGCCTCCAATGGCGTGTCGCCCCGCCGATATGTGTACACGCCGTCAGAACGAATCCGCCTGCCCGAGGTGATTGTCTTGAATGTCTTCAATGGATTTCACACACCCGAAGTGCGGCTCTCCCGGCGCAACATTTTCGCCCGCGACAAAAACTACTGCCAGTATTGCGGCCAACGCTACAAGCGTTGCGATTTGACCATTGACCATGTGGTTCCGAAATCGCGGGGCGGCGGCGAAACGTGGGAGAACTTGGTGCTGGCCTGTATGCACTGCAATTTGAAAAAGCGGGACCGCACCCCCGAAGAGGCGAAGATGCCCCTTATTCGGCGCCCTGTGGCGCCCCGCTGGCTGCCGCGTTTTGAGTCGCCCTTGCCCAAAGAAGAACTGCACTCATGGAAGCGTTTTGTTGATCTGGCCTATTGGAGCACGGAAGTGCTGGACTGAGGAAGGGCGCATATCCGTGGACGGGATCAACCATTCTCGCGCGGCGATCCTGACTCAACCAGCTGTTTCCCGCCGGCAGTGGCCGTATCAGGCGAAAAGGCGTCCTCGATAAGATCAAAGATGCGCATGATGCTGCGGCGGGCGCTTTGCAGCGCGTTGCGTTGTTCGTCGCTGATTTCGCCCAGCTGTTCGTTCAGCAGCATATCCGTGAAACCAAGCAAGGCGGCCAGAGGCGACCGCACTCTGTTCGCCACGTTGGCATAAAACTCCATACGCAAATCCACCACGCGCTGCAATTCGCGGTTGGCCTCTTCCAACTTCAGTTTGGCCAGCTGGCTGGTTTCCTCAAACTCTTTTTGCTCGGTAATATCGTGGAACAGGGCCACATAGAATCGGTTGTTTTCTTTCAGGAACGAGTGGATATGTATTTCAACATTGCGTTCGCCGCGATCATGGGGCGTGAGCAACATTTCCTGATCAAGCGACCCTGCTTCTCGCAGTTCCGCGACACTTTCCTCCAGCGAGCCATCATCAAACACATAGGCCTGAAAGCTTTTGCCGACGAGTTGTTCGCGGGGAGCGCCCAAAAAAGTGCAGGCGCTGTCGTTCATGTCGGCAATCATCATGCGGTCGTCGAACACAACAATAGGATGGGCCGCATGGTCGAGTATGGCACGCAACGTGTCCTCCGATGATTGCAACGCCACCGCCTGACGGCGCGTTTCATAATCAAGTTGGTACATCACCCGGGCCATCATATTCATGATCCAGCCGCAAAACCCAATATAGAACAAACTTGTATACACCGGCAGATGCAGCCAGTTCATGCCCCCGATGCTCCAGCCCAGCAAAATGGTAAACGCATAACCGGCACACACCACCAGCGTCACCCACAGCGTATTGGAGGCACGGGGCACATAAATATGGTATCCGATTACAATAAAGAGCAGAAAGGGCGTAAAGGGGCTTGCCGCCTCGCCGGTGAGCGCGATCAAGAGACAGAATCGGCCCAGATACAGGGCAAAGTTAACGGGCGATACAAAATACTGATAGGCACGCGCATACAACACGGCGTGGCTAAAGATATTGTGGACAAGGGCGGACGCGCCGGCAATCCACAAGACGCGGGTCAAGGTAGGGTCATCTGAAACGATACTTACCGTACCCAAAAACACATACAGGATGTAGCGCAAGGCCAGCATGGTCCACTCGATACGCAGCACAATGGTCATGCGCGTTCGCATGGCGTCGCGGTTCATGCCACTTTTTATGTGTGAGGATAGAGTCATTTCCTGCGTCTTTGGGTGCTCCGTCATTGCCTATCATACCAACTGCCGTGTCATGAAACTATTTTATAACGCGCAGTATCTCTGCGCCGTACGTTTTCCTGCGCCACGGCCCGAGGGAGACCACGGCGGTCAGCTCTTTTTCATCAGACGGCTGTTTTTCCGCAATCTCCTCAACGATTTTGCGGCTTAAAATAACATCTGATTCAACACCGCGCCGGCGGGCAACTTCTTTGCGCCATGTCATAAGCGACTCGTAACACTTCCAGTAGCCGGGCGTTCCGCCGGTGGAACGCTTCGGATATTGCGGCGCCGGTGCGTTCAGTCCTTTTTTGATGGCACGCATCAGCCGTGGCCCAATGCGTTCCACCAGTCGTGACGGCACTCCGGGCGCCTTGCCAAGATCTGGCGGCGGCCCGCCATTCCATGTCGCCGCATGGCTGGCCAACGCCATCAACACCTGATTATTCACCACTTTGAACGGCGGCACGTCGCGTCGCTTGGCCTCACGGTCGCGAAACACAAACAAGGCTTTCAAGACCGCCTGGGCCCGTGGCGGCATGGTGCGCACGCCTTTCAAACGCCAGAAATCGTCTGGATCAAATACACGATTCGCACCCGCGGTATCACGAAGACTGTCAAAAATTTCCCGCGCCTCTTCCAAACGACCCTCGCTACGCAGGCGCTCTTCCAACTCGTCGCGCATTTGCAACAAATACCGCGTGTCATTGCGGGCATACGCAAGTTTTTCGTAAGACAGCGGACGCGTCGCCCAATCCGCTTTCTGGCATTTCTTGCTGAGCTTGATATCGTACAACGTGTCCAGAAACCATGCAAGGCCCATCTTCGAGAAGCCGAGCACACGCCCCGCCCACATGGTGTCGAAAAGATTGCAAATGTTCCAGCCGTGCAATCCTTTGAGCAGCGAAATGTCATATTCCGCCGCGTGAAACACCTTCTCCGTTTCCGGGTCGGCGAGCAACGCGGCAAAAGGCGCCAGCGAAAAATCCGCAAGGGGATCAATAATGTAATCGTGGTCATCCGTGGAAACTTGTATCAGGCAAATGCTTTCACGATAGGCGTAAAGACTGTTTGCCTCAAGGTCCACCGCTACACGCGGCGCGTTTTCCAATGCACGCAAACAGCTGCGCCAGCGATGCTCATCATCAACAAGTGTAAAAGTGTTATCTGTCACAATATCAAGCACTACTCCGAATTAATGTGGCCGCGCATGCGCGCAGACAGGCATAAGTATACAGGAACAAGGCGTTTTGGACAACTCGCATTCTGCTGTGGTACGCTTATCTGGTGTTTGGTTCTCTTTGAGTATTCCCCCGCATCCCTCATGCTGGATATCGCCATGAAAACGTTGGCTTACATAGATGAAACACTGGTGTTGCCTGAAACTGATGTGACGGACAAATGGCAACTCATCACGCTACTGGTAGATGCTGCGGCGGCAAGCAAACCGCTGCAAGCCCAAAAGAGCGTCATTACCCGGGACATGCTGCTTGAGGCGGTGATCAAACGGGAGCGTGAACGCAGCACCGGCTTGGGAAACGGCGTCGCCTTCCCTCATGCGCGAGTGCCGGGGTTGCGCCGGGCCGTGGTAGCTGCGGCGTTTCCGAACACGCCGGTAGCGTTCGACAGCATAGACGGCGCGCCGGTATCGGTTGTTGTGTTGATTCTGGTGCCGGAAGAATACCCGCAGGTTGCCCTGCAGTTAATGTCGCAGTTCGCCCGTCTGCTCGCCGACCCCGTCGAGCGGGAAGCGCTGATGGGGCTGAGGACCGTATCGGGGTTGTGCGGCTTTATCTCGCGTCGCGTGTTGGAACATGACGTGTCTGTCACCGCACGCGACATTATGCGCGAGCCGCTGGCCGTGGTGCATCCCGACACACCGCTCATTGACGTTACGCGTATCATGAACCAGCACCATTTGGACACCATCGCCGTCACCGAAACAGACGGCACGCTGGTAGGCGAGATTACCTGCGATAACCTGTTCAAGCGTGGAATGCCCCATTTCTTCACGCAGTTAAAGAGTATTGCCTTTATTCGTGAGTTTGACCCCTTTGAAAAATACTTCGCCGATGACAGCCATGCATTGGCGCGCGATGTCATGTCACAGGACTATGCGGCCGTCTCCGAAGACGCCACGCTGCTTGAAATTGTCTTTGAACTGGCCGTCCACCATCATCCGAAGGTGTATGTGGTGGGCACAAACAAGCATCTGGGCGTTATAGACCGTATTCTGGTGCTGGACCGCGTCATAAACGTATAAGGCAGACACCATACAACCGTGTCATGCCGTGAGAGCCTCGTTATGTGGATTTCAATCATTGTTTTTCTGCTCGCATACATCTTGATGGTAAGCGAGAAAATGAATCGCACCGCCGCCGCGCTGCTGGGCGCCACGGCCCTGCTGCTGCTTCGTGCCGTGCCGTATGAGGCCGCGCTCTCTCATGTGGATTTGGACGTTATTTTTCTGCTCATCGGCATGATGGTGGTGGTGGATATTCTGTCGCGCACCGGGCTGTTTGAATGGGTGGCCATCTGGATCGCACAACGGGCGCGTGGCAACCCCTTGATTATCCTCATTGGATTGCTAACCGCCACCGCAGTGCTCTCCGCCTTTCTCGATAACGTAACCACCGTGGTGTTGATAGCGCCGATTACCATCCTCATCGCGCAGATTCTGGAATTGCCTGCGACGCCCTTCCTGATTCTTGAGGCGCTGTTTTCCAATATCGGCGGCGCCGCCACGCTGGTGGGCGACCCGCCCAACATCCTCATCGGCGCAAAAGGCGACTTGTCGTTCAATGCCTTTATTGTGAATCTCAGTCCCGTGGTTGTGTTGTGTACGCTTGTTGTATTTGCGGGGATTCTGTTTGTCATGCGCCACTCACTGACCACCACGCCCGCACTACAGGCAAGGATTATGAAGGCCGAACCTGCCCGGGCGATTCTTGACCCGTGGCGACTCAAACGCGGTCTGGCGGTGTTCCTGTTTATTCTGATCGGATTCAGCGCCAGCCGCGCACTGGGCCTGCAACCCGGCATCATAGCGCTTGCGGGCGCATTTGTCATGATCCTTGTCACGCGCAGCAATCTGCGCAACGCCATGGAAAAGGTGGAGTGGGAAACCATCCTGTTTCTTGTCGGCCTGTTCATGCTCGTGAGCGCTCTGGAATATAACGGTTTGTTCGACGTTATTGCGCAGTTTCTTTTCGGCCTCACCCAGGGTCGCCTGTTTGCCACGGCCATGATTGTCATGTGGACCGCCGCCGTTCTGTCGGCCTTTTTTGGCAACATCCCCGTCGCCATAGCCATGATACCGCTGGTACACACGTTGATTCAGTCCACGGCGGTGGAGGCCGCGCTCCAACACGACCCGGCCATGGTCGAAACCTATGTGGCCCACCCCCTTTGGTGGTCGCTGGCGCTGGGCGCATGCCTCGGCGGCAACGGCACCCTGTTCGGCGCCGCCGCCAACATCGTGGTGATTCAGGTGGCACGCCGCAACGAATACAGAATCTCCTTCTGGGATTTCATGAAGTACGGCATCCCCGTGACCCTCACCACGCTTGTTTTGGCCAGCATTTACGTGTACCTGCGCTACTTTGCGTTTTCGCCGATCTAACCCGGATATTTCACCAGGTTTCGTCGTGAGCCTGTGAAGATTGCGCCAGAGCAGGTGCTTTGCGCAGGCCGCCGGCTGACAGCGTGTTAGTACACGTC
>SKQZ01000383.1 GCA_007118765.1 Candidatus Hydrogenedentota bacterium | reverse complement strand
CGCCGTTGCGTATGTCCCGGAAAAAATCTGTCAAGAGTGCGCCGCACTCGTCGGCGAGGATACCGCCGTGCACAACAGGCCGATGGTTAAACCGTTCATCTTCCAGCAGATTCATCAGGCTGCCGCAGCACCCGGCTTTGGGATCATAGGCGCCAAAGTATACCTGCGCAACACGCGCCAGGATAATGGCGCCGGCGCACATGGGGCAGGGTTCGAGCGTGACATATAGTTGCGTGTTCTCCAGCCGCCAGCTGCCCAGATGTGCGGCGGCCGCCGTGATGGCAATCATTTCCGCGTGTGCCGATGGGTCTTGTAACGTTTCCCGTTGATTATGGCCACGCCCGATAATGCGGCCCTCATGCACAATGACACACCCCACCGGCACCTCACGCGCCTGCCGGGCCTCTTCCGCCGCATGTAACGCACGGCGCATAAACATCTCGGTTTGATTCACAATCAATTCATCTTGCATGTGGACATTGGCTCGTTATTTGTGTACAATAACTGTTGACAAGTAAAGTAAAGATAGGAAGGTTAACGTATAATACAGCGGCGTATTATATCACGTAAACGACACACATTGGCAGCGGCTTCGATGCGTCGAAAAAAAATACGGGCAAATACTTGATATTATCAGCGAAATTATTCATAATAAGTCATGAGAGAGTTGTAGCGGTATTAACATAAATGCCCCAAATAGTAAAGAGTAACCCGGAGATGAAACACGAAGATTTTGCGCCGCCCGAATATAAAGAGGGATTGGAAGCAGATGCCGTTTGCGGGCAATGCGGGAATGTGAACCCTGAGGGAACACTGATTTGCAAGACCTGCGGCAACAACCTTCGCGACCAGCGTATGCTGCGCATGACTGCGGATCAGATGCTGGAAGAAGAGGCGGAGTCGGCAAACAGGTCGGTGTTCCTGATACGTGCATTGTCGGTGCTCGGCATTCTGGTCGTGCTATGGCTTGGCATTAACGCGGGTCGTATCGCCAGTGTGCTGACAAGCGCAGACGACGCCGGGACCGCTGAGGAAATCATTTATACCAATCCCGAGCTGTTTTGGACCGGCCCCGAGGGCGCCACCTATGACGCCATGCGGGATGAGCTTGCCGCGCAGTTTCCCTCGGAGTCTGATGCGGAGAGCGCACGCATGAGTGTATCGCCCACGCAGCAGATCACTGAGGGACGTTATGTTGTGTTTCAGCGGCTTGGCACGGGCATGCGGTTCGTGGGCGCCGCGGTTGTGCGTGCTGACAACGAGGGTTGGCGCTATAACGCTCAACTGCTGGATGACATTGAAATCCGCGGGTATGCCTCGCACGATGGCCAGTCACTGGAAACACAATGGGACGAGGCGGGCGTCTTATACGAAGGCGAATACTTCGCTGCAACAGGACGTGCCTTCCCACAAGCCCAGGGAAGCATTTCCATTAGCGGCGAGTCAAACGCAAACAACCGGCGTTTTTCCGGATTAGCGTACCGGTATAGTGGTTTATAGCAGCCCCTTTCCGGTATGCCCTTCAATCACCCACACTCCCGCCCTGTGATACCACGTGTTTTTCCGACAAATCCGTTCCAATTGCGATAAACAACGTGTGCGACAATCGGGTGCTTTGTGTCCTGACGGATTGGTGTGCCTGAAGCAGTCGCCGAGATAACAGCGTAACCGTCCCCTCCCATGCGGGACATAACAATCAACGATAACATGGACTCCTACGGTTTCCATTATTGAAAGGTATGTGCAATTGGCAGAAACAGGTTTTTTCTCAAAGCTAAAGCAAGGGCTGGGCAAGACACGGAGTAGTCTGGTGGACGGGGTCAAACGGGTTTTCACCGGCAACGATCCCGTCAGTGACGCCATGTTCGACGCCCTTGAAGAAAGTCTTATCAGCGCGGATGTTGGCGTCGCCACTACGATGACCATTGTAGAGGATATGCGCGCACGGGCAAAGGCGGAAAAAATTGTCGATCCCCAGCAGTTGTACCAACTGCTCAAAGATGAAATGGTTCTTATGTTTGGCGAGACCGCCCCGTCCGTGGAGTGGCGCAATGAGGACGGACCGCATGTACTGCTTATTGCCGGCGTCAACGGTTCGGGCAAAACCACCACTGCCGGAAAGATTGCGTTCAAACTGGCAAACCAAGGCCGCAGTGTCTTGTTGGGGGCAGCGGATACCTTCCGCGCTGCGGCCGGCGAACAGCTCGGGATTTGGGCGGAACGCGCCAATGTTGGCATGATCCGCCACAAAGAAGGCGCCGACCCGGGCGCCGTGGCCTACGACACGGTTGATGCCGCAATTGCGCGAAACACAGACAACGTCATCATTGACACGGCAGGGCGGCTGCACACCAAGGTCAACCTGATGGAAGAGCTCAAGAAAGTGCAGCGGGTGGTGGACAAACGACTGCCGGGAGCGCCCCATGAAGTGCTGCTGATCCTTGACGCCACCACGGGACAAAACGGATTGCAACAAGCAAGTCAGTTCACCGATGCACTGGCAGTCACGGGCATTGCACTCACAAAACTTGACGGCACCGCAAAGGGCGGCATGGCCATCGCTATTTACAAACAGCTCGGCATTCCCATCAAGCTTATTGGCGTGGGCGAAGGCGTGGACGATTTACAGCCTTTTGACGCCCGCCAGTTTGTGGACGCCTTGTTTGCTTGATTCGCGGCGTTCATAACGGGCCGCCATGGCCTTTCTCCATGGTTGCCTTTGTCTCGGCCATGGATACGCCCAAGTGTATGCGTCCCAAGAACAACGCCTCCTCACGCATGCCCATGCGCCACAGTTCGCCGAGAAAAATGTCGCGCTGCCGCGCATTCAACCGGTTCCATTCGGGGAAGACGATTTTGCGCGGCCCTTGCGCATCACACAAGCCCGCAAGACATTCCAACGCCTTCTCCTCTTTCGGTCGTATCGCGCTCCATTGCAACCGCAAAACGGTGGGAGCGACACAGCGCACCGGAAACGGACCGGACTTGCCCGCCTGCGCGTAGCGTTCCTGACAACGGATCAGGCTGTACACTACTTCATCGGGCACGGGGCGTTGCAATACAATGTCAAAAGCGCCGAAATGGTGTCGGGTCGTGCCAAAGCGATGGGGCAGCCGGATAATTTCGCGAACGGGTCGAACACAACACATCTCTTCGGACGCAACGAACAGCACAGGGGCGTCGTCATGGATAATCGGATATCCCTCGGCATAGGCGAGATTGATATGTATCCCCTCGTCAGCCACGACCAGCAACCAGTTGCCGGCGCCTTCGCGCAGCCGCCGCCACCCGCCCCACGCAAAAAGCCATCCCGCCATCATGCCCGGTATCGCAACGGCCACCCAATTCACGCCGTCTGCCTTGGGCAAGGCGCCATAGCACGCCAACAGCGCAAAAAGCAGCCCTCCGAACAACAGGCCGCGATAGGACACGTCGCGAAATATCACGGCACGACTGCTGGTCGGAATACTCCTTGCGTTATTGAGGGTTAGCGCCATACATACCCCTTTCAGGCTTTCTTGTTCGTTGATTGCTTGTCCATATTATGCCGGACAACCCACCCATAGACATAACCGATGCCAAGCGGCAAGTGTTCAAAAATCGCATCTTAATCGCCACGGGAATGCCGCGGTTGCTCCCAAATCAGCAAACAGACTACACTAATGTGTATCTGGGCACGATGGAATAATTCATCAAAAATGCAACCTAACCCACGGTTTATGGTATCTTACAGGATATACATATACAGGCATTGTCTGTAAACCAGAAGATGACGCCGTCGGGCGTATGCACGACACGGGCATACACAGCGCTGTCAGCGGCTTGTCCCGACGACAAACAGGCCTATCTGCCATTATCATGAATACGAACATGGGCTTCGCCCTCAAATCATTGTACGCCATCGTGAATGTGACGCAACAGCCTTGTTCACTCGGATTGTCGCGTCAGGGTTCACGCCCTCCCCGCTTTGGCAACGAGATGGACGATTTTGAAGTCCTTGTCTCTCACCATGGAAAACTTACGATAAGGCACTAAGGAGAAACGCATGAGAGTCTTTTCCAGACGTTCCACACTAATCGCCTGCGGTTTAACGGGTATTGTTGCCATTGCGGTGCTCACACATGCACCATTTGTTCTGGGCGACACCATGTCCAACGGCAGCCCAATTACAATGGGCAACGTTCTGGATGCACTATTATGGCCTGATACCAAAATGCTGGACAGTATTGAACCGCGCTCTCAATGGGCCAATCGCGAAATCATTACGCTCGCCGACAACGACGACTATCCTCATGTGCTCGCACCGTTTTACGGGGAGATTCCGCACAACCCGGAACCGGACGACGTGGTGTTCTTTGTGGCCAACCCCACGCTTATCTCAGGGTTTGGCAGCGTTGAACATGACAATGTCGTTTACCATTACTGGGAAGACGCCGCGGGCATCTACAAGGGGCCTTTTTATGATGTTGACGCGCCGTATATTGTGGACATGCCCCTTGATGTCTTTTGGGAAGGAGCGCCGTTGGCGGTTGAGGTAAATGCATTGGTGGGACTCTGGGGCGCCCAAAGCCTCTATGTCATCAACGATACGTACCGCATTTACCATGATGTGCGTTCAACAGATGCCACCACAATCAATTTGGTGGTTGGGTACGATTTTTTGAGCGAAGGCAACGCTCTCCCAAGCAACTTATCGCAAGCCATAACCACCAACCGTATCTGGATGGGACGCGCCGAAGACCGTCATGTAAATGCGGCGGACCTCGATTTCGATGATGACATCCGTATTCCGGGGCAAGCCGAATCCACCGTCCGCTTCCGACCCACACCGGAAACCACCATTGACCTGCCCATATCCGAAGCCTTCTACGAAACGGGACTGGCGATGCCGTCGGAACATGTTCTGGGCGTGATTCAGGTAGCCAACAATGTGTATGGCGTTGCGGATAACATCGAGGGCGACCCCCATGACACCCCGCCCCACATGCCCGGCACGCCACTGTTTGAAACCGTTTTTCCCGCAATCCACTATGTCCGGATGAACAACGAGGCCAATTCCATACAGGAAATTACACCGCTGGAGGCTTCCATTACAATTCGGAATGCTCCTGTCGCCGAAATGCCCGACCCGGAGCATACGCGGCTGGCGCTCTGGCAGTTTCCGCTTACCCTTAACCTGCACTCCGGCACATCCATATGGCCGCCCGATGGCCGTTTCTCCCTGGCAAAAGCCCGGGAACTGTATTTGGCGAATGGCGTTTTTTCCGCATTAACCGCCACAGACGGGCTTTTTGTACCACTACTCACGGAATTGTGGATTGATGATACCATCCCCCATGTACTGGCCGCCGACTCCGAAAAAACACAACCCATAACACTCACAGGCATCTTGCCCACATGGATGGGCGCAACGCCTGATGCGGGCGTCACACCTGAAGAAGCGACGCCACAATACACCATCACCATTGACACCACGTCGCTTGATTTCAGAACCCCGCAAAACGACATTGACGGCTTCGAGACCTCCCACGCAATCTCACCGGTAGAAGATGTGCAGGCATATAACACCGCCTACCTTTGGGCGCCGCCCAACCTGTCCGCCAACGAAACGGGCGCCATCGAAGTCCGTTATGTCAACGAAGCACTTGAAGAGCACGTCCTTTCCATGCCCGTGACGGTACGGGCAACGGCGCTTGTTGAAACAGAAGTGACCCAAAACGTCGCGACCTCCCCCGCTCCCGCCACCATCACGCTAACCCCGTCGGAAAGCGCCATAGACACAGCCACCGGCGAATATCCGCTGGAAACCGGCCGGTTCTTTGTCACCGAAAATATCACCGCCACCCTTGACACCTATGAGGGGTGGGGACTTGTACAATGGCTGCGCGACGGGGTCGCTGTCAGCACGGACACGAGCTATGCGTTCATGCCGGACGACGGCGACACGATCATTACGGCAGAAGTGGCTTCTTTTGCGTTGGACATTGCTGTCGCGCCTGACCCCGAATATGGTACGGTCAGCGCCACCCCCTCCCCCACGCCGGACACGCCCGGCTATGCACCCGGCACAACGGTATTGCTGGAAGCGACGCCCGCCGCAGGTTTTGCCTTTGCAGGTTGGGACGGCCCGGATGCTGCGGACTTGATTATTGAGCCCGGCGCGCCGCATGTTGCCTCCATTATGATGGACAGCGACAAGTCAGTGGAAGCGTTGTTTACAGACGACATGATACTGACGGTTACGGTTGAGCCGCCGGAAAGCGGCGTGGTGCATTACAGCATTGAAGATGAATCCCCCGTGCCATTTCCTGACAGCGGAATACTGGCGGTGACGAAAGACACCATAGTGAGCCTCTTTGCGGAATCCACATCGGATACGCACCGTTTTAAGGAATGGATGCTTAATGACGCCCCTGCGGAAGCGGAAGAAGACGGCAGTCTGCAGGTGACGATGGATACTGACAGGACCGTTACGGCTGTTTTCGACCAAGTTGTCGCCGTAACGCTTGACGACCCGCCGGAAGGCCATATTGAGATCGTCAGCCCCGCCCCCGCCGCAGGTGAAGATGACCCGGAAAAGCAAACCACCCATTACTTCTGGGCAGGTGACGAAATAACGTTGCGTGCGGTAGCGCATGATGCCGAAACCCATGTCTTGGAAGCATGGCTTATAGACGGCGAACGGTTCGATGGCGAGTCGGAGGGGTTCTCCGACACCTATGTGTTTACTGCCGCGGAAGACATTCAGATTGGCGCGACGTTTACACGACAGATAGATATTGAGGACACATCCCTCGCGGCCATCCCGACCAATCGTTCCGTACCGCTTGCCGTAACAGGTGTGTTCCCCGCCTCCACGGAAAAATCCGGTGTGGGGCTAACCGCCGACGAAGCGGAGGCACGCTATGAAGTTCTTGTTGGCGATGAGCCCGCATCGTTTATTGCGCCTGACCACACGCCTTTTACCCCGTTGGGCGAAGGTATCACAGCGCTGGATGCCACTGATCCGGCGGCAACCAATATCGCCCATATTTGGACACCGGCCCATATTGAATTGCCTGAAGATGCCGAAAGCATTTCCGTTATCATTCGGGATCGCACCAACCCACTGAACTACGCCGTATTTAACCTGCCGGCGGAGATGCTCGTTCAGGTGGTAACGCTAAACATCGAACTGTTGCCCGAAACCACGGAGGGTGTCGTGGTAACCGAGCCTGAATACGGCATGTTGCCCGGTACAAACGGCGACGCCCTGCCCCTTTCGAAGGGGGATTATGTGGCCGGAGACACGGTGCTGCTCTCCGCTGTTCCCGCCTATCTGTTTGCCAAATTCCGCATCAAGGAAGCCGACGCTGTGCGCGAAGTAACCGACCCCGATTACGAGTTGATCATCACGACGGACACCGACGTGGTGGCCATGTTTGAGTCGGACGCGTATCAATTAACCTTGGTGGAATCTGAATTTGGCAGCATTACGGCAGACCCGCCGTCTTCACCGGGATGGCCCGACGGCTGGTACATGCAGGACGAAGCAGTGACGCTGACCGCTGTCCCCGGCACAGGCCACCGCTTTGTGTCGTGGAGCCATAACCTCGCCGGTATGCGGGACAACCCGGTAACCATCGAAATGGAACGGGATATCACGGCAGGCGCCCTTTTCCTCGCCGCCGACAAGGTCGCCCTGACCATACTGCCCAGCGAAGATGGCCGCGTGCGTTTGGACCCGGAAGGAACTACATCGGCGACGAATCCCAACGTATACATTTATGACGCTGGAACGAGTGTTCAGTTACTCGGACGGCCCAACATGGGGTTCAGGTTTGATACATGGCGCATTGTGGATGATATGGGCGACCAATTCCGTAACGAAAACCCCTTGACCATCGGACTTGGTCGGGACTATGTGATAGCGCCGCAATTCCAGGCAGTGTACCACCTCTCCTTTTCCGTACTGCCGGAAAACAGCGGTGAGATCGTGGTATCGCCACCGGAACCGGCCGCAGGCTATGATGCCGGCACGGTGGTAACACTAACGGCAAAACCCGACGCAGAAAAGAATTATCGTTTTGTGCGGTGGATGGGGGATGATGCGCTGGATGTGCATCCGAACAGTACCTCGCCCACGGTATCGGTGGTTATGGACGGACACAAGCATTTGACCGCCCGCTTCAGCCAGCTGTTCCTCAGCTCCATTGAACCCGCCGAAGCGTGGATATTCGGCGGCATTGTGGCGCGTATTCGCGGTGAAGCAATTCCGGACACGGCCCACATCCGTTTCGGCGATGTCGAAGCGCCTGTGTTTGATGTCGCGCCGTCTGGTAATTACGCATTCGTTGAAGTGCCGCCGCTGCGACAGCCGGGTGATGCGAACAGCACCAAGGTGAACGTTTCGCTGGTGGATAACGATGTCGCCATAGCGTATGAACCGGGGTTCCGCTACAATCAACGGGTGGTCAACGGCGACCTGTACACCGCCGCCTTTGCAGCCAAACAGGCGGGCACGGAAACATCCGTATTTGTGGGCAATATCGGCGGCAGAGAAGCATACGTCACGGTGCCCCCGCTGGGCGAAGCGCCTGTTTACGGCATTGTGCGCGTGGCATTGCCGGGGATAACGGCGGCAAGCCGGGAGAACGCGCTGGATATGTTGCCCGGCGCCGCCGCAGACGGATTGTACGACGTGGCTTTGCATTTGTTTACGCCAAGAATAGGCCCGGCGCATGTACCCCAATTTGGAATGATGCTCTATGAAGACGTCACCGATGACCTGCTGGCGTTTGAACGTCCCTATAAACCGAGCGATGCACAGCCCACTGAAACGCGGGCGTTGCACATGAGCATGGCCACCCAACCCAACGCGGGTCCCACATACGCCGCAATTCGCAATGGCGTTACGCTTTGGGGGGTCGCATCACAATACGACTACCTCTACAACGCGGAGACCAATGCGCTGACAACTCCTGTGTACCAAAGCACCTTGCAAAATCATGAAGTACGTCCTGAGAACGAGGATACCGTTGATTCGTCCGACATGATTCGTCGGTTGGTCAATGCGCGTGCCTATGGCGCGTTCAATGAATCTGCGCCCGCAAACAGTTTTACCTGGCGACAGAACGCCACATTGCCGCCGCCGGGACAACGGGCCGTACGCATCACGGCGATAGACGACCTGCCCATCAAAGGTGTCGGCTCCGGCCCGGTGGAAGGTGGCACCGCTGTTACGCTTACCTCGCCTTATGGTGGCGTCGCATGGATTGACTCCATAGAACTGGTCAGCAACCGTTCCGGCGTAGGCGGGAAAGTCGCTCCTCGTGATTTAATCAGTGTTCAGGGTGAAGACGAATTCTTGTTGGAATTCAAGACCCCGCGCAGCAGCCGCCCCGGAATGACCAGCATTGTCATCAAAACCGCGGCGGACCCGGACAATCCCATTGTATTGCAAAACGCCTTTGAATACACCCGCCGCCCCATTCGCTGGTGGCTGGTGTTGTTAATTCTGCTGGGCCTTATGTTCTCGGTAATTGGCATGGCTACCGCCGGCTGATCACCACAAATGATTCCAATAGCTACGGGAGAAGCATCTTGAGTTGGTCAAATCGTCTTTTTTGCGCGCTCATTGTCAGCGCCGCCATTTTGGTGTGTGGTGTTGCCCAGACCGAGGTGAAGATTATTGCCCACCGCGGCGCCAGCGGTTATCTGCCCGAACATACGCTGGCCGCCTACGCCATGGCCCATGCGATGGGCGCTGATTATCTTGAACCGGACCTGGCCGTCACCAAAGACGGGGTGTTGATTTGTCTGCACGACATGACGTTGGAAGCCACCACGGATGTGGCGGACGTGTTTCCCGACCGCGCGCGGGAGGATGGCCGTTGGTATGCGGTGGATTTTACCTTGGAGGAAATCAAGCAGTTGACGGTTAAGGAGCGGTTTTCCCGTCGGTTCCCCCAAGAAACACACCTGTTCCAAATCGCGACCTTTGAAGAACTCATTCAACTTACCCAGGGACTGAATGCCAGCACGGGCCGCGACGTGGGCATCTATCCGGAACTGAAAGATCCGGTCTTCTATGAACGCGCGGGTCATGCCTTCTCAGCGCTGTTGCTTGAGATGCTGGAAAAATACGGCTATACCGGACCGGACGCGAATGTATATATCCAATGCTTTGTGCCGACCACGCTCAAGCGATTGCGCGACGATCTGGGCGCGGAACAACCGCTGGTGCAACTGATATCAAACCGCTCCTTGCAGGATGCCTTGGTTACGGACGAGGGGCTGGATGAAATTGCCACCTATGCCCAGGGAATCGGACCGCATAAGAACCGCATCGAAAAAGACCCCACCCTGGTTTCCCGAGCACATGCACGCGGTCTGGTGGTGCATCCTTATACGTTTCGGGACGATGTGACGCCAGACAAGTATGCGTCCATGGCAGAAGAGCTTCGTGTATTCCTCACGGAATACAACATTGACGGCGCTTTTGTCGATCATCCGGACATTATGAAACAGGTTATTGAAGCGCTGGACTAGCCCGTATATTTCACTGGGTTTCGCCGTGAGCCTGCGAAGAGTGCGTCAGGACCGGTGCTTTGCGCTGGTCGCCGCCATTACATTTCCCAACTAACCCGGAAACTGCATGGCCATGGCGAACTCCATTGCAAAGTCGGGATCCTGATTCAGCTCCACGTGTACAATGCTGTCGGCCAACGCTTCGGCTTCGTCACGCGCCCTTCCGGAAAGGGCAACCCACTTCGCGCCGCTAAACGCAACATTGCCGGCGAACCGTATCGTGTCATGGGCAATTTCCGG
>SKQZ01000263.1 GCA_007118765.1 Candidatus Hydrogenedentota bacterium | reverse complement strand
CGGCGCCTGCCGAGCCAGGGCGCGCCCCATATTTTTGCGTACGTTATCCACACTCTGACCGAAAATAACACTGTCCGGACGGGCGACGTAAATATACTCAAAGACACATTGCTTGGGAACAACGGATTCAAAAGGCTTCACCGAATGCACATGCCCGCGTGTAATGGTAACCACCTCTCCCGGTTCAATTTCCCGTATCCATTCGGCGTCTATTATGTCGAAGGCACACGTCTCGCTGGCAACGACATACGCATCCTCAAGCCGCCCCAACCAAAGCGGTCGGAATCCATGCGGGTCCCGCGCCGCCACCAGGGAATCACCATTCTGGATCAACACCGAATAGGCGCCCACAACGTGTTGCAGTGCATCAATAACACAGTCGGTAAACGCCTCTTTCTGCGACCGTGAAATGAGGTGGATAATAACTTCGCTGTCGGTGGTGGACTGAAATATGGCGCCCTGCGCCTCCAGTTCTTCCCGTAACGCACCGGCATTGGTCAGGCTGCCGTTATGGGCCACCGCCATGCTGCCCCGCGCATAGTCCACCACGAGGGGCTGCACATTGCGCAGGTTGCTCGAACCGAAGGTGGAATACCGGACGTGGCCAATACCACAATCACCCGCCACACGGGCAAGTTTATGGGGCTTAAACACATCCGAAACCAGTCCAACGCCGCGGTGCGCAGAGAGAACACCCTCCCGTACACAAACGATACCGGCCCCTTCCTGTCCGCGATGTTGAAGGGCATACAAGCCAAGATAGATAAGCGTGGATGCCTCAGGATGCCCCTGAATGCCAAAAACGCCGCATTCTTCACGGGGATGATCACTGTCCACAGCGCGAACACGCGCCGTGGACATTTCCTGCATGTTACATGAGTCGCCAAAAACGCAATGGCGGTGACACATTTTACAATTCTTCCTTACCGGTAAGCTGACGGTACGCGTCCATATATTTATCACGGGTCTTCATCACCACGTCATCCGGCAGCGGCGGCGGCGGCGAGTCCTTGTCCCAGTTTACGGACTCAAGGTAGTCACGCACAAACTGCTTGTCATAGCTGGGCTGTGCGCGTCCGGGCTCATATTGGTCCGCAGGCCAGAACCGCGACGAGTCCGGTGTCAAAATCTCGTCGGCCAACGTAAGGCGGCCGTCAAGCATGCCAAATTCAAACTTGGTGTCACACAGAATAATTCCCCGTTCACCGGCGATTTCACGTCCGCGCTTATAGATGGCAATGGACGTATCGGCTGCCAACTGGTTTAACTCCGCGCCAATAATTTCGCCCGCTTCTTCCGGGCTGATGTTAAGATCATGCCCGTCAGTAGCCTTGGTGGCCGGGGTGTAAATAGGCTCTTCCAGTTTGGATGCCTCCACAAGCCCCTCGGGAAGTCGAATGCCGCATACGGTTCCGTCGGCCTTGTATTCCTTCAAGCCACTGCCCGCAAGATAACCGCGCACAACAAATTCAACCGGCAGCATATCGCATTTATGGACCAGCATGGAACGTCCGGCAAACATATCGGCCTGTGCCTGAAACTCCGGCGGAAAATCGGCAATATCGGCGGAGATAAGATGGTTGTCGCACAAGTCCGCCATCTGTTCGAACCAGAAAAGGGATATCTGGGTCAGAATGCGGCCCTTTTCAGGAATCCCCACGGGATTTACCCAGTCGAAAGCAGAAATTCGATCTGTGGCCACCAACAACAGTTTGTCGCCCAAATCATAAATGTCACGCACTTTGCCACGAATATCCGGGTTTCTATCGGGAAGTTTTGTTTCACACACTACATTCTTGCTCATTGGTATCTCCTTGTTGATATGCATTCAAAAAGACGGTCCGCGTCGTCCCGTCCTAAAAAAAGGTAGTCTGTAAATAAGGTCGGTTAAGTGCAAGCAATTCGTCCAGCAGTTGCGCACATCCGCGGGCATTGGGCATCAACGGATGGAGCAGCATCGCTTCAAAGGCAGCCTTGCGATCACCCTTGACAGCCGCTTCAACCGTCAATGATTCATAGGCCTTGATGAGTTGCATCAGTCCGCGAATTGAATGTTCCGGCGGTTGCTGTTGAATCGCCGTTGCGCCGTTCTTGTCTATAATGGCGGACACTTCAACCGCCACGTCATCGTCAAAGGTGGGGATGGCGCCCTTGTTCCGACAACACACCACCTGCCGACTGCCGCGATTATTCTCAATGGCGTCCACCAGTAGAAATGCCGCGGTGGAATAATGCGCACCGCCGCGTTTGCTGAGCTCTTCCGGTTTCTCGGTCAGATCCGGGTTCTTGTATTTCTCAAACAGCCCCTCTTCCACTTCCACCACTTCTTCGCCACGGGTGCAACTTTTTCGCTTGATTGTATCCAAAACGGTATCGCCGCTGTAGTAGTATTGCAGATAATAGTTGCAAAACATGCCCAGCCGCTGAATGGCTTCAATCATGTTTTCGCGCGTGGGCGCTTCTTCCCATTCGTCGCGGGCATGCTCAATAAATGTCTCCAACACTTTCTCCGTAATGTCGGCGTCTTTGTGATAAAACCGGCGCACCCACGACAAATGGTTCAGCCCGACGTAATCGAGCACAATATCCTCGGGTTCGCCACCGAGATGCTTGATAACATCCATGACCATGCCGATGGGCACGTTACAAAGGCCCACGGTATTTATGGAACTGTGTTTGAGCACTGCCTCTGTGTTGATTCCCGCCGGGTTCGTGAAATTAATCAGATAGCCCTGTGGCGCCAGCCGTTCCATGGCATGGGCAATCTCTAATACCCGGGGCACCGTGCGCAACGCACATGCAAATCCGCCCACACCCGTGGTTTCCTGACCGATGATATTGTATTTCAGCCCCAGTTTTTCATCAGCAATCCGCGCTTTCATCTGGCCCACGCGAATTTGGGTAATCACATACTTGGCGTCACGCACCGCATCTTCCATAACAGTGGTATGGTGCACCGTGAACGGGGCGCCGTGGCGGTCACTCATCCGTTGTGCGAAACCGGCATTTATTTCCAGCCGCGTTTCGTCTTCATCCATCAACCACACCTCAGATACCGGAATCTGGTCTAACCGTGAAAACAAACCGTCCAATAACTCAGGCGTATACGAACTGCCGCCGCCAATTACAGCAAGTTTCATTCAGCAAAATCCCTTCGGTTGCAGTAGTGTCTCGTCAAAGCCCTTCGAAAGAGGGGCGAATAGCCAGACTCATCTAACCATGCCCGTTTTGTTTCGTCTGTTGGGCGTAATAATACTTGCGCACATCGCAAAAAGTCAATGTTGAAAGCGCGGCGCATGTCAATTGTTTTTAATGGCAGCGCCTCTCTGTGATATTGTAAAGCCTCTGCTTTAATCTGTGTAACCTATGATGACCGACTCAAAAGAGGATGGACAACATGCAGCGCGTTTTGTCGCGTCGAATAACCACATTCGTTGTGCTGCCCATCATTCTGATATGTACGAGTGCCGCGAGCGAAACACGCATCTTGCTTGTGGGCGACAGTTGGGCACAAAGCATCTGGGTGACCGGCTTGCTGGACAAGGCCTTGGCGGACGCGAGTTATGAAAACGTTTTTTCTGCAGGCGATACAACCGCCTTGGGCGGCACACGGGCCGATCAATGGATTACTCCTGAATATCGGAAAAAAATTCAGCAGGCGCTCGCAACGAATCCCACCGTGGACATAATTTACCTGATCATCGGGGGAAACGACGTATTGCGACGTATACGAGACACAAACGTATTCGAAAACCAGACTGACGAGCAGCGACATCGTGAATGGGATGCCATTGCACGCAATATCCGGCGGATCGTTACCTATTGTCTGGAGTATGAGCAAATACGTCATGTGGTACTGGCAGGGTATGATTACCTAAATCCCAAGACGGCCAAAGAGGTGTTTGAGCTCTTGGGACAGGACTTTCATTTTGGCGGCATGACACAAGAACAGGTGAATGCCTGTTTCATTGAACACGAGCGACGAAAACGAGACGTCGCACACGATCTTGCAGGATGCACCTATATTCACAACCTTGGTTTGATGCACTATCACTTCAACGAGCCGCCTGATGTGTCCCCGCCCGGCGGGCCGCCGGACTATGACCCGTTTCCCGGCGGAGACCCCACCCGTCCCATGCCTGACAAGGCATTCCCGTCTGTTGCCCTGGCCGGGAACAATTATCCCGGCGATGGCATCCATCCCAATGAGGAAGCACATCTCATCATGCTTCAAAATGCCATCACCACCGCAATCGGCCCGCTGCTGGAAGAAAGTGCAGACCCACTGACATCCAATACGACTGCGGCGGATAGTGCGGTGGAAAACGTGCTGTGGGATGTGAGAAAATAGTCCTACGCGCCTGTAGCTCAGTTGGATAGAGCATCTGCCTTCTAAGCAGAGGGTCCCGCGTTCGAGTCGCGGCAGGCGCGCCATATAAACAATAGCAGGCCAGTAACTTACAAACCGTTCTTGCTGGTCTTATTTGTGTCTGAACACTTAACCCGCATATTTCACAAGATTTCTGTTGCCAAAGTTCTTCCGTTCAAACTGTCAGGTGACATTTATACGCGCTCCAAAACAGCGCCTGCCGAGACGCCGCCGGCGCCACAGATACCAAGAAGCGCCGTTTGGCAGTCCGTTGATGCCAGCTCGTTTGCGACTGTGGCTACCATGCGCGCCCCGGTTGCGGCAAAGGGGTGCCCCAACGCCAATGAACCGCCATGTACATTGATGGATTCAGGGGCAATTTCTCCGACGGCTTTGTCCAAGCCCAAATTCTCTTTTGCGAAGGCATCATCGTTCAGCGCCTTGAGCACACAAAGCACCTGGCCGGCAAAGGCCTCGTGAATATCCACCAAATCAATGTCGGCAAGGCTCATACCCGCCCGCATAAGTGCCTTCGGCATGGAAACAGCCGGTCCCATCAGCATCTGTCCCGCAGGGTCCACTGCGTCGTAAGACCAACTACGAAATGCGGCAAGCGGTGTATAGCCCAATGCGCGTGCCTTATCCTCGCGCATGACCAGAACCGCTCCGGCGCCATCCGTGAGGGAACTGGAGTTCCCCGCAGTGAGGGTGCCGTCTTCGGCAAAGGCCGGTTTGAGCCGCGCCAACTTCTCCATGGTGGTATCGCCGCGCACGATATTGTCCCGGTCCACCGTTTTGCCGTCTGGCGTCACTACCGGCACAATTTCTTTTGTCAGACGGCCGCTTTCGATAGCCGCCGCCGCACGCTGGTGCGACTGCAAGGCAAAAGCGTCCTGCGCCTCCCGCGAAATGCCGTTAATTTTTGCCATACGCTCCGCCGCCTGGCCCATGAGTTCACCTGTGGAACGCTCGCGGACACTGGGCCGCCTGGGAACAAGGTCGCGGCGAACACTTAATTTGGCCAGCAACGAAAAATAGTCTTTGACACCCGCCTTGCCACTTAACAGCACGGGCGCGGCTTTATGGACAAGGCTTGACGGCATGGTCACCTCGGCGTTGCTGGTGGAATAACTTCCTCCGGCAATAAGTGCATCCGCCTCGCCCCGTTCAATAGCCGCCGCCGCCTGAGTGATGGCAATCACTCCCGAGGTACACGCCCGGGTTAGCGTGGTCCCTTCCACGCTTCGGGGAATACCGGAGTCTATTACGATTTCACGTCCGATGTTTACTGAAGCGCTGGGCAACACCACGCCACCCCAGATAAGACCGTCGAGTTCTTCCGCCTTCAGTTCCATCCGTTTCAGGAGTTCCTTCACCGCCGCAGTGCCGAGGGCAATCGTATCCAGTGTGGTAAACGCACCGAAAGAACGCAGAAACGGGGTGCGCACTCCGGCAACCACCACTGCGCGACATCCATCTTTACCAAATGATGCTGCCATCAGTTTATCCTTCCCAAATTGTTGGCTGCTGATTATTGTCACCACCCCAACGCCATTGCCGGGGCATATCTCAACTCACATTTTTTTCTGTTAGGCGCCCACAAAACTACCGCCACATACACGCAGCACCTCGCCGGTCATTCCCGCGGCGCCGGGGCTGGCGAGGAAAGTTACCGCATCTGCGACGTCCTCCGGCAGTCCTCCTTGTGTGAGGTTGCATAACCGGCGCGCCACTTCACGGGTCATGGTGGGCATCGCGGCAGTCATGGCGGTTTCTATCAGGCCGGGGGCGACCGCGTTCACGGCAATGCCGCGATCAGCAAGCATGGGCGCCAACGCCTGGACATAGCCGATAACGCCCGCCTTGGAAGCGGCATAGTTGGTCTGGCCCGGATTGCCTGCAATGCCACCGATGGAGGACATACAGATAATGCGGCCGTGTTCATTCAACTGTTCCAAAAGCCCCTCGTTTAGGGCAATCAGACCGATGAGATTCACGCCCAGCACCATATCCCAACGCTCGGCATCCATGTTGCCCAAGGTTTTGTCACGGGTTACACCTGCATTATGCACAACAATGTCAAGGCCGTTGTATTTCTCCGTGATAAACGCGCCAACCTTTCCCGGCGCCTCCCCATCCGTCACATCGCAGTCCAACGCGGCGCCGTTGATTGATGCCGCCAGTTTTTCCGCTGCCTCCAGTTCCGCCGGACGGTCCATGCAGATTACGTGTGCACCTTCCCGCGCCAAAGCGCGCGCTGTCGCCTCGCCAATGCCACGCGCTGCTCCCGTGACCAAGGCAGTCTTCCCTTCCAACGCTTTCACTTGCGGCATGGAGGAAGGAGAAGGCAGGGTTGCGGACACATGCACCGGCTGACCGGAAATATAGGCGGCATGCGTTGACAACAGGAAACGCAAAACACTCTCAAGCCGGTCGTCCGCGTCCGACGCAACATATATGACCTGGGTGGTCGTGCCTTTCCGCCCTGTTTCTCGGCCAATACTTCTTATGAATCCTTCAAGCGCACGTGCCGCAGCCACAGATTCGGGTGCTGTGTATTCCCTTGGAGGTCGGCTCACAACGATTACCCGCCCGCATGTGCCCACTTTCTTGATGAGGCTGTGGAAAAAGTCGTATACCAGCCGCAGGTCAGTCGCTCCCGTCAACCCTGTGGCATCAAAAACCAGCGCATGGGGACGAAGCCCTTCCGGTGGCTTGTTCCCATCCATAACCGTGATATTGCCGTACTGTTCCCGCTGCGCGTCCGTCCCCGTCACTGTCAGTGTCGCGCCTGTGCCTGAAAGAATCGGGGCAAGTGTCGGCGCAAGGGCGCCACTGGGCAAATGCCCGGCGACAACCTGTTTGCCTTCCAGAAAACGTTCTTCCCATGGACCGGCCGGGCGCGCCAGATGTTGCGGCATGGGCACTGGAAGCCCGAGGGTTTGAATCGTTTTGCGTGCGAGAGGTTTCCGTCCCAAGTTCACAAAGAAATCACTCATTTTCATTCTCCTTTATTACTGTACAGCGGCCCATGGCATAGGGTGCTTTTCCCGGTGCATCACCAACATAAATATCTCCGTCCTCGCAACAATACACCGCCGGTGTCCCGGGCAAGAGCAATGGTCGCGTAAAACGGAGTTCCAACATTTTCAATTGATCAGGTTGACCGTTCAGAACGGTACGATTAAGTGTCTCCACTGTATGTGCGAATGTGCCAAGGCCGTGTAAAATCACACTCCTGAAGCCGGAGATCCGCGCATATACACCTACCCAATGAACGGGATTAAAATCTCCTGTGAGCAAGGCGAAATCGAGTCCACTGCGTTTGGACAAGGCCAGTCGTGCAATTTCTTGAGCCGTCTCGGGAACACAAGGCTTTTCTTTTCCGCTATTTCCCTTTGACCGGCGAATTTGAAACAGTGCGCTTACCAAGCATACAAGTGCGTCGGGTTGTGTTTCTGTTCCTGTTACCACGCGCACCTTTACCACGGCCCGACGGCCATCATCATCAATCGACTCGATAAATGCCCGCACCTGCAATGGCATTCCTCTGGGAATCGGCGCATTGATTTCCATTCTGCAACCGGCATTCAGCATTTTCGCCATGCTGTAAGGCAAATTGATAATGCAACTTCCCACAATCGGAAAACACCACTGCGGAAAAAGGTGAGCCGGCACACAGTCGCGGTAAGTGTCCGGGTCACCGCCCATAGTCCGCACAAAGTCATTTATCAACCCGTCAGGTGGCGGCGGCAAAGTCTTTTCCACTGGTGACTCCGGAAGCTGCTGCGGAATTGGCCGGGGACGGCGCAACGGTCCCATTATTACCGACAAGACCATTTTAAGCACCGTTGAAATCATTGGCCCCTGATGAACAATATGCTTCAACAGCATGATGGCAAAATTCCTTATGAGTCTTTGTTGTCTGCGTTTCCGTGTCTCACACAGATTATTTCACAACGGTGGTCATAGCCGTGAGACGACAATAGCCGGAGGCACCTGAAAATGTCGGCAAGCCTTGTTCTTATCACTATTGTTTAAGATTAGGCTGATGCCCATACCAGACTTGCCTTCCTTCCAGTTTAGTCGCTCACGAAAATTGATTACCTGCGTATAGTATCATAAAAGACGTGTGAACAGCGTTCAATGCGCTCCAAGTACCGTCCCAGTGCCTGTTTCAAAAACACATCCCAACCGACCACATACACCGGCGGCATGGTTCGGTTTTCACTTCCTGCAAAACCATCGGACATCCGATGGCTGACTTGCATTGTAGTATAACATTTCGTATACCATTGGGCGCCAGCAAACGACACGTTGTGGCATGTTGACCGGCCCCGACGCCCGTCAGCAGGCATTACCAGAAGGTGGTTATAAATGAACCCTGTTCGATTCACAATCGGCCTCATGCAAATGGCCATGGAGGCTGACCATGAGGCGAATCTCCGCCACGGCCTGGACATGGCCGCACAGGCGGCGGACGAAGGTGCGCAGGTTGTTTGTCTGCCCGAATTATTCACGTCCCGCTACTTTTGTCAGCGGGAGGACACCGCCATGTTCGATAAAGCGGAAGCATTGGGCGGCCCCACGCTCCGGGCCTGCGCGGCCTGTGCGGAAAAACACGGCGTGGCTATTGTGGCGCCGTTTTTTGAGCGTCGTGCGCCGGGCCTTTATCACAACAGCGCCGCAGTATTCGACGCGGATGGTTCATGGCTGGGTTTGTATCGCAAGATGCACATTCCGGACGACCCTGCGTATTATGAGAAGTTTTATTTCACGCCGGGAGATTTGGGGTTCCGAGCGTTTACAACCCGCTTTGGAAAAGTTGCCCCACTAATATGTTGGGACCAATGGTACCCTGAAGCCGCTCGACTCGCGACTTTGTCCGGTGCGGACGCGCTGTTCTATCCCACGGCCATCGGCTGGCACCCGCATGAACAAAATCAATACGGCGCGGCGCAATTGGATGCGTGGATGACCGTGCAGCGCGGCCATGCGGTGGCCAACGGCGTGTACGTGGCGGCGGCCAACCGTGTCGGCTTTGAACCGTGTGAAAATCAAGCGGGCATCACATTCTGGGGCTCGTCTTTTATCGCCGATCCGCAGGGTGTTCTATTGGCGCAGGCCTCTCATGACAAGGAAGAGATACTGCTCGCCGAGGTGGATGTGACCCACTTGGAAGATGTCCGGCGCAACTGGCCTTTTCTGCGCGACAGACGCATAGACGCCTATTCGGAGATTACAAACCGCTTTCTGGATAGCGACCGGCTGTCACCGGACGACGCGACATGAACGCATCGCCTTCCGACATATCCACGGTACGCCTCCCCGCCGAGTGGGAACCACATCAGGCAACCCATCTGGCATGGCCTGCCAACGCAGCCGACTGGCCGGGCAAGTTTGCCGCGGCACGCTGGGCCTTCGTCGAGTTTGTGCGGCACCTTGCGGCAACGGAACCTGTTCGGCTGGTGGTGAACGACGCGCACAACGCACAAATCGCACGTCGCATGCTTGCCCATGCGCATGTGAACATGGATGCAATAGAGGTGCATTCCTTTTCGTTGGATCGCGGTTGGATGCGTGATATTTCGCCGTGTTTTGTATATGACGTACACAACCGAAAACGATGTGTACGCTTTCAGTTTAATGCCTGGGCCAAATACAGCAACTATGAACGGGATGCACAATGGGCGCCGTTTATTGCGGACACCCTTGGCCTACCCATGACCGAGGCACACCACCAAGGTCGCAACGTAACACTTGAAGGCGGGGCCATAGACAGCAACGGGACGGGAACACTGGTCACCACCGAAGAGTGTCTGCTGGATAACACCTGTCAACCGCGCAACAAGGGTTTCTCCAAAACCGATTATGAAACGTGTTTCCGCGATTACCTCGGAATAAGACAGGTCATCTGGCTGAACAAGGGCATTGCAGGCGACGACACCCACGGGCACGTGGACGACATCTGCCGCTTTGTCAGCCCTGCAACCGTCGTATGTTGTCGTGAATACAACCCGCGTTCCGAAAACTACCACGCTCTCGAAGATAACCTGGAGCGGCTTGAAGGGGTGCGTCTGGCCTCGGGCGAAACGCTGGCATGTGTGCCGCTGCCCATGCCCGCGCCGCTGTATTTTCGGGGCCTGTTGCTTCCCGCCAGCTACGCCAATTTTTACATTGCCAACGAATTGGTCTTGGCGCCCACGTTCAATGATCCCAACGACCGTGTTGCTTTGGGCATTCTTGCCGAACTCTTTCCCAGCCGCCGCGTTATCGGCATCCATGCCGTTGACCTTGTTTGGGGTTTTGGCACACTGCACTGCCTGTCCCACGAAGAGCCCGCATAAGCGGCCCGTCGGATTAACCCGGATATTTCACAAGATTTCTGTTGCGCCTGCGAATCTTACACCATATCAGGCACTTTGCTTGCCCGCCGACTT
>SKQZ01000447.1 GCA_007118765.1 Candidatus Hydrogenedentota bacterium | reverse complement strand
CGCAACACGGCGCTGATTTGTGCGCCCACGCGAAAGACGGGGTTCAGCGACGTCATGGGCTCTTGGAAGACCATGCTGATCTCGTTGCCCCGTATGCGACGCATGGCCGCCTCGGACAACGCAAGCAGATCGCGATCTTCAAACAGGATGCGTCCGCCGGTAATTTGCCCCGGAGGCGACGGAATTAACCGCAGCAGGGATAAGGCCGTAACACTTTTGCCGCAGCCGCTCTCCCCAACCAGCGCCACCGTTTGACCCTGACGCAGCGAAAAGGACACATGGTCAACAGCGCGTGCGTCCCCCTCGTCGGTGTGAAATACAACGCTTAAGTCTTCCACGCGCAACAATGCATCCCTGTCGCTGACTTCGTTTACGTTCGGCGTTGTTGCTGTTTCAGGTGCCATGGGTTACAAACACGCAGGTGCCTTTGTTAGGTGCGTTTTCGGCGCGACGGAGGATCGACTTTCCGCCACCATCAGACACGCAATACGACGGCAACGCTTTTTGCTGACGTACAACGCTAAAAGAGGCTGAAGCCAAGGCGGAGCCGGAAATTGAGAACCACGTCAAAGGAAAGTTCTTCTTCCGGCAGTGTTCCTGCAATGCGCATATAGGTGTAGACACAGGATATATCCGGATCGTTGATGGCGTCTGCAAGATTCAACCGTGGTCGGGGTCGCAGTCTCACATTGCTACCGAACCCGTCTGATTGATATCCGGATGAAAACATATATCGGTCGTCATCAATACTGACAACCGCACTCATCTCGTTGATTGACGCAAAGTTGCCTTCCTGTGCGGCAAACTCAAGAGAAACAACCCGCGCCGATCGGACTACAATCCGCTCGGCAATAAAATTGGGCAACCGTGCCGCGAGCGTTTCTTGAAGCATGTCCAAATCACACAACGCTTCGTTAATCTCGTAATCCTGACCGGCGAGATACGCGATCCACTCGGGGTCGGCGTCATCGCCCAACGTCTCCTTCGACGGCACTTCAATCGCTTCCACCAACGTAATACTTCGTACCTGCAGGCCACAACCCGTGAATGCAAGCGTCGCCGTCAGTACAACGCCCAATAACAGTGCTTTCAACGATATACCATGCATAGACCGCTCCTTCACTCTCGCTATGTGTCTTTTACGTGACGCCGACAACGACAACCCCACACTTGTTGCCGAAACAATCATGACCGACGTGCCATAGAGTATATACGGTTTAAGGGCGTCGAACCAAATTACATGTATCACCAGTCCCGCGCTGACAACACCGCACGCTCATTATACGGGCCAGACACAGGGACAGCATGCCCGGCGGGCCACACAAGCCCGCCGGACTGCATTATGTCCAACTCATTAAAAGAGGCGTAAGCGTAGCTGCACATCAAAGTTCAACACGACCTTGAACACAAGGTCATCTTCCGGAAGGGAACCTTTGACCTGCACATAATATTCAATACAATCAATCCTGTCGTCGCCGATAACATTCGCCAAATCCAATGCCGGTTCCGGCGTCAGGACGACCTCTTCGCCAAATCCGGCCGGATTCTCTTCAAGGAATTCATACGGCGTATTGCCAATGGTCAGGATCGTTTGCAGTTTGGTCATTGACCCGAAATCGCCTTCTTTGGCAACGAAATCAATGGAGGTCACTTCCACCGATTCTATGCGAATTAAGCGCGCCAGGAAAGGCGGGATCGAATTCGCTGCTTCCGATTGGATATCACCCAAATTGGGCAAGTCGCAGAAGCTGTCGCTTTGTTCGTAATCCTGCCCTTCCAAGTAATCCAGCCACTCGTCCGGAATCTGATCCAGCGGAACGTCTATGCTGGGCACGTCTATTTCGCTAATCAGGTCAACGGATTGATTGGGAAGCGAGATGGCAATGCCGCATCCCGACATCGTAATCATCGCCGTAAGCGTAATGCCTGCCAACAAAACTCTTGAAAATGTGCTGCTCATCGTCTTTCCTCCTTGAGTTAAACTCACATGTCAACAAAGGTGATCAAGGCACATCAGTACCCTGCACTGTTTCACAATCAACATCGGCTGTTCTATAGTATACCAGAGTACAGGCTGGATAATGCGAAGTTTTTTGTCTTCTCCATAGGAGCATAGTGCCTGCAGGTGGTTTTCTAACTCCTGAAACGGCATTTGCAACTGTGCTAAAATACTGCGAAGCAGATGCCCGTCATGGCGTGTTACCAAGTGTCCTAATGCTTGACGCCCAATAAAACATGAATATTTACCATTGCGGCGCACATGCGACAGCCATTTTATGTGCCGGAGTCACGAATGTATACAATTCTCTTATCACTACTTGTTCCCGCCTGTTTTTTCGGCATTATCGTGCTATTTTGGCTCACCGTACACTTGATCGCAAATAAGGTTCTCGGAGAACGTAAACAGGGCTGTAAAGGGCCTGTACCAGGAGAGAACGGCGAAATGTTGTGTTGCAAGGATGATGGCACGCTTTGCAAAGAGTTGGAACAAAAGGCTCGTCAAAAATGACCGCTCTTTCTCGTTTCCCCATGACGCTTACCCGCGCATTCGGTGCCTGTGTATGCATCATGGCTGCTCTCGCGCCCCAGCAACAAAGCGCCGCAGCCACAGATCCCGAGGAGTTGGTGGTATGGGTTATATGGCATGACCGGGGTCTTGATGCCGCCTTCCGCAAGTTTGAACTTGCCTATCCCGGCTACCGAATCATTACCGGGTTTCACACGGGGGTAACAGGAACCGGCCAGCAAAAGCTGCTTACCGCGATTGCAGGGGGCAGTCCGCCGGATGTATTGATTTTTGACCGGTTTTCCGTTGGCGAGTGGGCGGTTCGGCGCGCTTTGCGGCCCATGGACGATCTGCTGGCACAGGCGCTAACGAATGAGACACACGCTCGCGCAGCAGCAGACGCCGTTGAGGCCGGACACACCCATGCCGCACAAACGCCCTTGGAACAGTTGTTGCACTACTATGATCGTTTCCCGAACAGTCAGATTGGACGCATGATCACACAATTGCAGCAAGACATTGCTGCCGATGCGCCGTCGGATATGCTGACGGCGCAAACACACGCCCTTGTGGAATGGTGTGAGGCCGTACATGAACACGATTTTTATGAAGCATGTTGGCTTGAGGGGAGTTACACCGATCCCACTACCGGAAAACACAGTGTATACACCATCCCCCACAATGCTGATTCGCGTGCGCTGTACTATAACAGTGATTTGCTGGAACGGGCGGGCTTCGTGGACGGTTCGGGCAATGCGCTGCCGCCTTCCAACTGGGACGAACTGAAAGAATACGCGGTGGCGCTCACCGAATATGATGATGCCGGCAATATCACGCGCCTTGGATTTGCGCCCCAATACGGCAACAGCTGGCTCTATCTTTATGGCTGGCAAAACGGCGGGCGATTTATGAGCGATGACGGTCTCACCTGCACCTTGGATGATCCCCGCATTGTGGAGGCGCTCCAATACATGGTGGACGTTTACGAAGCGTTGGGCGGCATTGAAAAAGTAAGTCTGTTTGAGACCACGTTTCAAGCGGGCGAGTTTGATCCTTTTCTGACGGGACAGGTCGCCATGAAAATAGACGGCGACTGGTTTCTTACAGGTATCGCCGACCTGGCGCCGAACATGCGCTTTGGCGTAGCGCCCGCGCCGCCGCCCAAAGGACGCGAACCCATCACCTGGAGCGGCGGTTTTTGTTGGGCCATCCCCGAAGGCGCACGTAACACAGAGGCTGCTTTTGAACTGGTGCGTTTCTTAAACACCACCCGCATGTGGCTGTATCAGGGCGATGTAAATGCACGCTTCTTCCGCAGCCGCGGACGCGCTTTTGTCCCGCGGATGGCGCCAATTCCACGCATCAATGATATGTATAACGCCCGGTACATTGAGGGCAATACCGACCTGCCCGCCCGGGTGCGCACTTTCTTTCCTCTCTTTTACGACCTGATGAACGTGTCGCTCTATCGCCCGGTAACCCCCGTGGGCACATTATTGTGGGACGAACATGCACGCGCCGCCGAGCGGGCATGGCGCTTGTCCATGACGCCCGAAGAGGCACTCACGGTGGGCCGACAAAACGTGCAGCGCCAATTGGATCTGCTCCATACTGATACCGAGTATCCAGTTGTAAACTGGACGGCGGTCACCGTAGGACTCATGGGTGCGCTGGGATTTCTTCTCCTTGTGATTGTTTTGCTGGTGGGCGTAAAGCGGATATACCGCGCATGGTCCGGCGCGGAACAACGGGCGGCATTATTCTTTATGTCTCCCTGGCTTGTCGGTTTTTTCCTGTTCATTGCGGGTCCGGTGGTCGCCTCATTCATTTATAGTTTTTCCCGCTACGATGTACTGAGTCCGGCTGAATGGGTGGGGTTTGATAACTACCGAATGCTGCTCTTTGATGACCCCTTGTTCTGGCATTCTCTGGCGAATACCGCCTATATGGTTATCGGCATCCCCCTGGGCATGGCGGTGGGGCTGGGCATTGCCATGTTGCTTAATACCGAAGTTCGGGGCATGAAATTTTACAGGACGCTCTTTTATCTGCCGGCCATTGTGCCCATGGTGGCCAGTTCCATTCTCTGGATTTGGGTGCTGAACCCCTCGAACGGGCTGGTAAATGTCTTCTTGCGTATGCTTGGCGTCAGCAACCCCCCACTGTGGCTGCAAAGCTCCTCATGGCTGTTTGGCTCGAAAGCCGCCATTATTCTTATGGGCCTGTGGGGCGCGGGTGCAGGCATGATTATCTGGCTTGCCGGACTCAAAGGCATTCCGACCCACCTTTATGAGGCTGCGGAAATTGACGGGGCGGGGCCGTTCCGAAAGTTCTTTAACATCACACTGCCAATGCTGTCCCCGTACATCTTCTTTAACCTCATTATGGGCATCATCGGCACCATGCAGATATTTACGCAGGCGTACATCATGACCTTGGGCGGCCCAGAAGATTCCACCATGTTTTATGCCTACTACCTTTTTAACAACGCCTTCAATTATTTCAACATGGGCTATGCCTCAGCCATGGCATGGTTGTTGTTGATCATTGTTTGCGTCTTGACGCTGTTACAGCTGCGATTATCCAAGAAGTGGGTCTATTATGGCGGTGAATAACAACATCACACCCCAGTTCTGGACGGCTGTGCTGCTGTTCCTCGGATTATGCGGCATTGCGCTGCTGGCTCTGCTGGTGGGCGCCGGGGAACTTGATCGTTCACATGGTTTCGTTGTCTTACTGTTTTCCATCCTGCTGCTACTTTCCCTGACCCTTGCCTTTGTGCTGCCCTTGTCGTGTGCCAAATCCGTCGCCATTCACAGCATACTTGTTCTTGGTTCGCTGGTGTTTATGTTTCCCTTCGCATGGTTGATTATCACGAGTTTCAAATACCCCGAGGAAGTGGTGTCCTATCCGCCGACATGGATACCCGCCGTCCCCCGTCCGCTGGCCCAGTCACCCTATGTTACCGCCGAGGCCTATGATCCTGTCCTGCCGCCTCCCGAAATCACCGATGCCCGGTGGCAACGCCTCAAGCCGCGAATTACAGATACTCTGTGGGAACGCAGTGCGGTACACCTTGATGCGGCACATTATGACGGTTTGAATGCCGACCGGTTGCGTGAAGCGATAGTACAGGGCGTATGGCACACGCTTATGGCGGGCACACCTGCCGCCGTGTGGCAACAGGACGATGATGCCCTGTTGGATGCACTTGCCCGCCGTGTTACCAAAGACAGGCTTGAAGACGTATGGAGCGCCATCTATCGGTGTGTGGCGGTGCGCGAACCATTCGTGACCAATAGGGAGCGCCTCGATTTTCCCATCACCGGACTAAGCCTGGCAAACTTGGAAGATGAGGCAACGCCCACGGACAACATTGTGCTGCGACAACAACCAATCAGTCTGGCCGCCTCCGATTTCATGACAGTGCTGGCGTATGACCTTGACCATAACCCGGAGGCACAGTTTCAACTGGAGTTGCCTTTGCCCATGAAAACATCGGATTTGCTAAGCGTTACCCTGCCGCTCCGTCAAGACCGCACATGGCATCGTCTGCGTTTTGTGCTGGAAGTGGACGGGCAACGCTATGAGTCGCAGGATCCGTTGTTCAGTGGTGGTTACCGTTGGCAGGAACTAACCTTCAAATTAGCTGATCGGGATGCAACCGACGAGCGCGATGTGGGTATCTGGCCATTGAAACCAGTCCTTAATACTCCCGATGCCTACGACAATCCCGGTCACATTCGCATTTCCCTTGTGATACAGCGTTCCTCCCGACTCGCAGCGCTATGGAACAAATATGTCCAAAACTATCGTAACGCTTGGATAGCAGGCGAACACTGGGACCGATATATCGCCAACAGCATGTATCTTGTGCTCATGAATGTCATCGGTCAGATTATCAGTTGCTCCATGGTGGCCTATGCGTTTGCGCGCCTCCGATGGCCCGGCCGTGATGTGGTGTTTCTGGCGGTATTGGCTACGCTCATGCTGCCGCCACAAGTAACCATGGTGCCGTTGTTCCTTGTGTTTCGGACACTCGGCTGGTATAACACATTGCGGCCCTTGTGGGTGCCCGCTTTCTTTGCAGGCGGCGCGTTTTTCATCTTTCTGCTGCGCCAGTTTATGAAAGGTATCCCACGGGAATTGGAGGAGGCCGCTCTCATTGACGGTTGCGGGTATTTTGGCATCTACAGCCGCATCATACTGCCGCTGATCAAGCCCGCCCTCGCCGCTGTTGGCATTTTTACGTTCATGGGCGCATGGAACGAGTTTATGGGCCCCCTCATCTATCTGAATGACCAACGCCTGTACCCCCTTGCACTGGGGTTGTTTAATTTCCGTGACGAATACGGCGGTGATTTCGGCATGTTGATGGCTGCCTCCACCATCATGATATTGCCTGTGGTGGTCATTTTCTTCTTCGCGCAAAAGTACTTTATACAGGGCGTTACGCTCACAGGCATGAAAAACTAACCGACACATAGTCTTGCTGTAAGGTACCCGTTGACCTTGCAGGGGATGTAACGGCCACACTGGTTACAAGCGGAAGTGGAGGTCAAGCCGATCATTCTGGGGGTACATACTCTTCCAGCAGGTCCGGGCCGGTGTCACCACGTCGGAAACGGTCGCCTCGCACAATACGCGCACACAGGCTGGCGGTGGTGGCAATGTTTTCCACAAACAACTCATCCAATGCGCCGCTAATCCGTTCAATGGCTTCGTTGCGCGTTTTCCCACGTGCAATAACCTTGGCCAACAACGAATCATAATAGTGGGGCACTTCATATCCGGAAAACAAATGGGTATCCACCCGAATGCCGGGGCCACCCGGGATATGGCAACGTCGGACAAGACCGGAATTGGGTCTGAAGTTGGAGGCCGGGTCTTCGGCGTACACCCGCGCCTCAATTACGGCGTCATGGCTTTTCACCGTGTCGTATCCAAGCGGTTCCCCCGCCGCCAAGCGAATCTGCTCGCGCACCAAATCAATGCCCGTTGACTCTTCCGTGACAGGATGCTCCACTTGTATGCGGGCGTTCATTTCAATGAAATGATACCTATTGTCAGGCGCCAACAGAAACTCCACAGTTCCCGCATTGGTATAGTTGAGCGCTGTGGCCGCTACGAGCGCCGCCTCGGTCATTTCTGCGCGTAATGACGGGGTAAGCGCGGGGCTAGGCGTTTCTTCGATAAGCTTTTGATGGCGTCGCTGAATGGTACATTCCCGCTCAGCAAAGCAAATGCGATTCCCATCATTATCTCCCAACACTTGAAATTCAATGTGTCGCGCCCCTTCAATAAACTTCTCAATGTATACCCCGCCGTTGCCAAAAGCCGCCGCCGCTTCCGTCGCGGCCATGGACACGGCATGTTTGAGCGTGGATTCGTTGTGCGCAATACGCATACCGCGGCCACCGCCGCCCGCCGACGCTTTCACCAATACCGGGTAGCCGACATCGCGGGCAATGCTCGCGGCTTCCTGTGGATCTTTGACGGCACATTCACTGCCGGGAGCAACCGGCACACCCGCATCATGCACTGTCTTGCGACAGGCGGCCTTGTCGCCACACAAGACAATCGTCTCCACCGAAGGGCCAATAAATCCGATGCGACAATCCCGGCAAATAGCGGCAAATTTCGGGCTTTCCGCCAAGAATCCGTACCCCGGATGAATCGCCTGTACGTCGGCAACCTCTGCGGCGGCAATGATGCTGGATGATTTGAGATAGCTTTCGGAAGCGCTTGCGGGGCCGATGCAAATGGATTCATCAGCCAGATGGGCGTGTAGCGAATCGCGGTCGGCAGTGGAATATACCGCCACCGAAACGATGTCCATTTCACGGCATGCCCGGATAATGCGCACCGCAATTTCACCGCGGTTGGCTATAAGAAGTCGCTTGAACATGCGTGTCCCCGTCAGGCCAATGGCCGCACCGCTATCAACGGCTGTCCGTATTCCACCGGCTCGCCATTGCGCACCAAAATGCGCTCCACGATAGCGGGCACTTTGCACACCACTTCGTTCATAATTTTCATGGCCTCAACAATACAGATAACCTGATTGGCATCAACCGTATCCCCCACCTGCACAAAGGGCGGCGCACCCGGCCCGGAGGCCGCGTAAAATGTGCCCACCATGGGCGCATCCACGGTAATGAGGCCCTCGGCCAACAGCGCTTCGGTTTCCGCGTCCAACGTTGGCTTGGGGACAACAACGTCCTTGGAACCGATTGTGGTTTGTCCCGGCACAATGTGGGTCTCCGAAATCATCGGCTTGGCCAAACGGATGCGGCGTCCGTCCTCTTCCACCTCAATTTCGGACAGATCAGTGGATTCGAAGAGCCGAATTAATTCTTGCAGTTCCTCAAAATCCATCTCGCGTTCCTTATATCGTCACTTCATTGCAAAACGCAACCGGAGCGCCGCCACGGGCATTATACCCGCTCCACATATTCACCCGTACGCGTATCCACCTTGACTTGGTCGCCCTCGTTCAAAAACAGGGGTACTTGGATGGTGGCGCCCGTCTCCAACTCCGCCGGTTTTTTGGCGCCGCTGCTACGGTCGCCCTGAACGCCAGGATCCGATTTACTGATGGTCAAGACCACATGCGCCGGAACTTCCACGGCAATAACGCTGCCATTGTAGAACATGAGCGATACATCATCGTTCTCCTTCATCCACATCGCCTTGTCGCCCACAAGATCTGCATTCACCGGCAACTGTTCATACGTTTTGTGGTCCATGAAATGAAACTGCGTTCCATCGGAGTAGAGAAACTGCCACCGTTGCTCTTCAATGCGCGCTTCTTCAAATTTTTCTCCTGAACGGAACGTCTTTTCAAAGACCCTGCCCGTCAGGACATTCTTAAATTTGGTGCGCACAAACGCCCCGCCCTTGCCGGGCTTCACATGCTGGAACTCAGTAATTTCCATCAAATCGCCATCAAGGTTTACCACCAATCCATTCCGAAAGTCAGCTGTTGATATCATCGTTAAAGTATCCGTAATTCTTTGGGTAATCGGGTCAATATGACATTCCCGGTTTCCGTAACAACAAGCAGGTCTTCAATACGAACGCCGCCCTGACCCGACAGATAAATGCCCGGTTCCGCAGTGACCACCATGCCCGCTTCAAGCGAATCATCTGATTCTGCACTAAGTCGCGGCGGCTCATGCACTTCCAAGCCCACGCCATGACCTGTACCATGACCAAAGTTATCACCGTAACCGGCGGCGGCGATTACGGAACGAGCCGCAGCGTCCACATCGCATGCGCGGACGCCGGCGTTCACCGTCTTCACTGCCGCTTCTTGTGCCGTGTGCGTCGTTTCGTATATTTCACTAAACCAATCGCCCGGTATACTACCGTAAACGAACGTTCGGGTCAAGTCGGAACAGTATCCATCGAGGATACACCCACAGTCCACCAGTACAATATCTCCCCGTTGTAAAGGACGGTCTCCGGGCTTGCCGTGGGGCAATGAGCTACGTTCTCCAAAGAGCACAATGGTGTCAAAGGAAGCGCCTTGGGCGCCCCGTTTGCGGAATTCCAGTTCCAGCAGCCCGGCGGCCACACTCTCCGGAATACCCGGTTCAAGACGTGTCAGCATGGCTTCCAGCGCCGCCTCTGCCAAAGCCGCCGCAGCGCCTATGCGGTCTATTTCGCCCGGTTCTTTGCACAGTCGCAATGACCGGCAACTATCGGGCATGCCAATCATCTCGCATTTGCAGCTGTTCTCAATGGCGTTTTTGCGTGCAACGGTCATGGCATCCGGTTCAAAAGCAAGTTGCTCCAGCTTCATGTCCGCCACAAATGTTGCCAGCTGTTTGTCCAGGCTTCCGCTGCACCGCACTACGTCCGCTGCTTCCACCTGCTTGGTCGCCTGTTCTGCATACCGAAAATCACACAAAAGCAACACACGGTCTTGCGTCGCCAACAACAGTGATGTGCTTCCCAGAAACCCTGTCAAATAGGCATTGTCCGCAGGGCACACACTGACAAAGCTGTCAACGCCCTGTTCCTTCAGTTTTGATTGCAATGCAGTAACACGTCTCTCGTATTGATGTGGTTTCATGTGCGGTATCCTCCCTTTCCGGACTTGCGCAGCCCGGCTTTTCCCAAAAACACAACACCAACCTTGGCGCCAATTGTATCCGAACGGATTAGTATTGCCAATGCTTATGCGGCTTGAAACGCCACGGCTACTGTTCAACCATCACCACGCGCAACCCAATCATATCGGAACGCATGTCAGGAAGATTATGGGAACGACAGGCAGAACGCAGCCGCATGTACTGGTTACTCCAAGCGCCTCCACGATTAACACGAAAGATGCCATTACGTGGCCCTTGTGG
>SKQZ01000061.1 GCA_007118765.1 Candidatus Hydrogenedentota bacterium | reverse complement strand
GATATTTCATCAGGTTTTGTCGTGAGCCTGTGAAGATTGCGCCAGAGCAGGTGTTTTGCGCAGGCCGCCGGCTGACAGCGTGTTATTACACGTCGAAGTCGGCGGGCAAGCAAAGTGCCTGGTATGGTGTTAGATTCGCAGGCACAACAGAAATCTTGTGAAATATGCGGGCTAGGGCTGTGCCTATCAGGCTTGCTTCCAGTGTTTTTCGAGCAGCGTCGCTTCGGCTTCGTTGGTCCATGTGCCGTCGGGGTTGAGTTTGGCCGCCACATCGGCGTCTACCTCGGCGAGCTTTTCCAAAGACACCAGCGGAAAGTCCGGAATCTGGGTGTAGATAACGGTTTTGCCGGGGAAGGTTGCGTCTTTGACCGCGTGCAACCCGGCATGGGCGGCGTTCAACCCGCCAATGGCGGCAACACTGCGGTTGCTGTCGAGCTGTTTTGCTTCGACCATGGCCAGCACGGCGCGCAGGTCGCTGATGCGACTGCCGCTGCACCCGATCATCTTTACGCCTTGGCAAAGTTTTTCGACAGGCACCGACGCGGTTGTTCCGGTGGCCAGCCCTGCGAACAGATTCACAAAGCCTTGTTTGCCGGCGACTTCCACGGCTTGGGTGACCAACGGCGGCACAGGGGCGAGCACCACCACGTCGGTGTACCCGTGTTCGCCGGCCAGCGCGGCTATGTGCGCGTTCATGGCATCGGCAGAGTCGAAGTCGCCGGGCGTCAACAGGATCAGTTCGACGTTGCGTGATTTGGCCAGCCCGGAAAAACGCTGCCGAATATGTTCGAGGCGACCGGGGTCAAGGTCTGTGACTACAACACGGCCCAGTCCGTTCTGTTTTTCGATGGACCGCTGCACGTGCATCTGGCCCATGGGCCCGCCCGCGCCTATAAACAGGCCGACGCCGTCGGGCTGCAAGTCATTGCGCCGATTTACCGCCGCCACCGCTGCCAGGGTATCGCCGCCGCCAAGGTATCGCTTGTTCTGATAATGGATCGCGCCCACGTCTATCATGGCGTTTCCGGGCGTGACCGCATCGCCCAGCAAAAACAGTACGCCGTTGGGATTGAGCCGGGCGCCCAGCGCTTCCACCAGCGCGGGGGTGGGACATGTCAGTACGATATCATCAAACGTAGCGTCCGCTTCCAGACCTGCCAGCGTGGGCGCAACAATGCGCGCATTGGGCAGTTGCTGCGGCCATGCGTCGGGCGCATCCGTCACCACCAGCTGGTGTTCGCCGGTGGGTTCCACACGGTCCTCCAGCACATAGGACATTTCCACACATGCCCACGGTTCGCTGAGGGCGGCCTCGCTATAGCCTGTATCGTCGCGCACCGGCAACAGATAGCATCCCTCGTCGCCGTCCAACGCGCGCTCGTCCAGATAAGCGTATTCCGCAAGTCCGCCGGGGATCATGTATCCGAATGCGTCATTAACACCCTTGTAATAGATGTCCGCCTGCACGATATAGCGTTCGCCCGGCGCAAACTTGTCTTGCCAATTGGCGCCCACGGCTACGATGGTGGCGGCACACTCATGACCAAGTACGGTGGGGTCGTTGGCGAGGTCACGGCCTCGCAGACGGGGATGGTTGCCGCCTTGCGCGATGATTTTCATGTCGGAAAGGCACAGGCCAAGCGCATCCACACGCAGCAATACTTCGTTGTCCGCGGGGGGACGCATGGGCACGGTGACCGGCTTGCCGTCACGACCGACATTTTCCAATCCCGCTCCAAAAACCTGCCATGCCCGGTAGGTGTCGGGCAATGGCGTTGTCGCTTTCTTATAGGTGTCCAACGTACTCACAGTCAGTTCCTTTCCTTGAACGTCTGCGGATGGGTTTCATTCCGTTCCCGTATAGGGCTGTATCACAAAATGGATTAACCGATTTCCTTTTGTCGGTATTTTTCGTCAGGCCGCGTGGCGATGCGGTTCACATCTTTTTCCGTCATGAATTTGGGGCCGCCCGCACTATATGTCCCCAGCAGGATATGGGCCATCTTTTCCGCCATGTCCGTAATGTTCATCACCGCCTTTGCCGTGGCGCCCAAGGCAAACAGCCCGTGATTCTCCAGCGCCAACGCCTTCGGCGGCTCATGTTCCGTTTCAACGAATTGGCGCACGCGGGCGCGCACCTCCCGGGCCAGCACCAGCCCCGGGTCCACATACGGTACAAACACGGAAGTGCGCCCCATCATCACCACATGGTCGGGGCACAACCGACCTGTCATGGCTTCCTGTGCGTTCACCGAGCACAGCAGCCCATTGCAGGCCGTCGGGTGTGTATGGGCGATAAACCCGTACTCCGGATATTCATAGAGCAGCGCATGCAGGATGGTTTCCACCGAGGGCAGCCGCGATTCCCCGGAATCCAACACGGCGCCGCGCAAACAATCCCGCACATCATCATCCGTAGCATCGGATACGTCCAGGATTTGCGTGACCTTCGAAATGCTGACCGGCAAAAAGTCGTTCTCGGTCATCGTGCCGAGGCAGGCGCCGGAAGCCTTGACATAAATGCTGTCCTCATCAATACGTGCAGAGGTATTGCCTTCGCCCAGGATGGCGTATCCCCGGCTCGGTGTCCCCATATACTGAGACATAGCGGTCAAGTCTTTAAGAATGGATGTGCTGTTCATAATACTGCTCCAGAAAAACGCGGTTGGGTGTTGCATTGCAGTGGCGGCGGCAGAATGCTGTTACGCCTGTGCAGGCAGCTGTCCGTCACCGAAAAAAAAGGCCCCATGACGATTATCATGTCAGCCGTAAGTATAGCACAGTGGTGACACGCAGGAAAATTGTGCAGGAATACGTTCCCCGTTGTGCACCCCGAAACCCGGGGTATGCCAACGAAGTGCTAACCCGCATATTTCACAAGATTTCTATTGTGCCTGCGAATCTTACACCATATCAGGCACTTTACTTGCCCGCCGACTTCGACGTGTACTAACACGCTGTCAGCCGGCGGCCTGCGCAAAGCACCTGCTCTGGCGCAATCTTCACAGGCTCACGACGAAACTTGGTGAAATATCCGGGTTAAACAGCTCCCCCTCTGACCATAGAGGCTGTGTGTCCGGCGGCATGCGCTATGGCGAGTGGTTGTTGCAGAACAACAGACAGTGTTATATTGCCTTTGTTGTGGCTGTGCGGGTGAAAGTGCCGGTGTCCGCATACGTGTCTGTTGTAATGATTTGAACGAAACGGGAGTATTGCCATGCGTAAATCGCCAACGATGATTAAGAGTCTTTTTTACACCATACACCGAATGACCGCCACGATCACGGGCATTGGCCTGTGTGCCGTGTGCGCGTATGCCGGACATGCCGGTCTTTCCACGGAACAGTATTTGTTGCCGGGAGACGTTGCCTTGGACATGGTGCGGATTCCCGCCGGGACGTTTGTCATGGGGTCACATGAGCGCCCGGACGAATCGCCGCCCCGGCATGTGCGCATTGAGTATGACTTCTACATGGGAACATACCCGATCACGCAGGAACAATGGACGGCGGTAATGGGCGAGAATCCGTCCAGTGAACGCGGCGGGCTGGGGCCGCAACACCCGGTGCAGGGCGTTTCCTGGGACAGTGCGCAGGAATTTGTTGCGGCGATCAATGAATTGGATATCGGTACGTTCCGGCTGCCAAGCGAAGCGGAATGGGAGTATGCCTGTCGCGCAGGAAGCGACAGTGCCTATTCTTTTGGCGATGATGCGGCCATGCTTCAGGAGTACGGCTGGTATAACGCGAACAGCGACGGCGCAACCCAGCCCGTGGGGCAGAAGCGCCCCAATGCCTTTGGACTGCATGACATGCATGGAAACGTTTGGGAATGGGTACAGGACGCCCTGCACCTCGATTATTATGGCGCACCCGTGGACGGCAGCGCGTGGGAAGACAACGCCGGGGGCGGGATACGCATGCTGCGCGGCGGCGCATACCTCAATTCCGCCATTCCCTGTCGGTCGGCCTTTCGTAATGCGGATATGGCCCGGTCGGGGCAGTACTACTTCGGGCTTCGTTTGGTGCGCGAGGCGGACGAGACCGCGCCGCAACCGTTCCGGGCGGACGAAACTGCCGAGGAACGGGATGCGCGCATGGCCTGGTGGCGGGAGGCGCGGTTCGGCATGTTCATTCATTGGGGGGTGTACGCTGTGCCCGCGGGCATCCACCGGGGCGAGAAGATTCCGGGCATCGGCGAGTGGATTATGTTTCATGGCGAAATACCGCTTGCCGAATACCGCGAGTATGCGGCGCAATTCAATCCCGTCAAGTATGATCCCGACGCCTGGGTGCAGCTCGCGAAACAGGCCGGCATGAAATACATTGTTATTACGGCCAAACACCATGACGGTTTCGCGTTGTTTGACACAAAAGCCAGCGACTGGAATGTAATTGAGGCCACCCCCTATGGCAAGGACCTGCTCGCGCCGCTTGTGGAAGCGTGTGAACGGCATGGCATGCGACTGGGTTTCTATTACTCGGAAGGCAATGACTGGTATCATCCGGGCGGCATTGTCCGCCGCAAGCAGTATTGGGATGACGAACAGGCCGGCGACTTTGATGCGTATCTTGATGACGTGGCCGTGCCGCAAGTGCGCGAACTGCTCAGCAACTACGGCGATGTGGCCATTCTGTGGTGGGACGGCCCCGGATACACGATGGATGAGGAACGGGCGGGCAAGCTGATGGCGCCCCTTGCGTTACAGCCCGATATTATCACCAACAACCGGCTCGGCGGCGGATTCCAAGGCGATACGGATACGCCCGAGCAGCGTATCCCGGCCACCGGCATTGAGGGTCGGGACTGGGAAACGTGCATGACCATGAACGACACATGGGGGTACAAGTCATACGACGACAACTGGAAAAGCACCGAGACGCTCCTGCACAACCTTATTGATATTGTCAGCAAGGGCGGCAACTTTTTGCTGAATGTGGGGCCGACAGCCGAGGGACTCATTCCCGAACCAAGCGTTGAGCGGCTTCTTGAGGTTGGCGCGTGGATGGATGTAAACAGCGAGGCCATCCATGGCGCGACGGCAAGCCGTTTCCCGAAACTGCCCTGGGGACGGTCAACCACACGGCTGCGGGAAGCGGACGCAACACTCTATCTCCATGTGTTCGATTGGCCGACAGACGGGCGCCTGCATGTGCCCGGTCTGCAAAATGATATACGCAATACGACGCTGCTCGATGGCGGCGAACACCTGTCGGCGACGCGCCAGGACGATGGCTGGACGCTCGAAGTCCCCCGTGCCGCGCCCCATCCCATTGCCAGTGTCATTGCTGTTGAAATTACGGGCGCCCCGACGGTAAAGGAGTTGTAACATGAGCAAAAACACAGATGTATTGCAATCGACATTATCACTACGTGCAGTCGGAGGTTGTCACGGTCTGGCGGCGGCGGTTATGGTGGCGGTTTTATTTTCGGTTGGTGCTTCGGCACAGGTGATTCTGGTGGAGGACGGTATGGCGCGGGCTGTGGTGGTCACGGCGGCGGAACCTGTTGAAACCGCCGGGTACGCAGCGCAGGAACTGGTATGGCATGTGGAACAGGCAACGGGCGTACAGCTTGAAACGGTCACGGAGCCCGACGTCCCCGAAGAACCGTATTCGCGGATTTATGTGGGCGATACGGAAACGGCGCGTCGCAACGGCATTGACCCGGCGGAGCTGCCGCGTGAAGCGTATGTGTTGCGCTCGGTAGGCAACGATTTATTTATTGTTGGCCGGGAAGATGACCAGGATCCCTTGCGTGAAGAAAACCCGAACGTAGGTACGCTCTTTGGCGTATATGAGTTTCTGGAGTCCGTGCTGGGCGTCAGGTGGTTGTGGCCCGGCGAACTTGGAACATATATCCCGCGGACCGATACCATTGTGCTTGGGGCTGTGAACGCGCTGGACGCTCCCGCCCTGCGCTTCCGCAGTTTCTATTGGGGGCGCATGCGCGCGATAGCGGAAGGACACGCCACGCTTGATCCGGAAGATGTACCTATCGGCTTCGATCCGGATGTGGCGAAACAATACGCCGACGCGGTGCGCGTGTTGTTGCGCCGAAACAGAATGGGCGGGCTGGATGCGAAGCCGCCCACGGGCCATACCTTTGCAGGTTGGTGGCATGAATATGGCGAAGAGCATCCCGAATGGTTCATGATGCGTCGCGACGGTGAACGAGGCCGACTCGACCCTGACGAGCGTCATGTTGATATCTGTGTAAGCAACGAGGAGTTGCAGGCGTTCATTCTATCGCAATGGGACGGCGGCCCCATATTGCGGCTGGGCGCCGTGGATAGGCCGGGTCGGTGCTACTGCGACGACTGTCGTGCGTGGGACGGCCCGCAACCTGAAGAGATCCCCTGGTTTGCCCGCCGGATGTATGAAACCGATCATCGCGCCCAGGAAGCCTTTGCGGGCGCCACATCCGACCGATACGCGCGGTTCTGGAAAACTATGCAGGCAAAGGCTGAAAAGCGGAACCCGGATGTATTGGTGTCCGCCTCATTTCTATTTGAAAACGAGTTTCCCGCGCCCACCACCGACATCCGGCTCAACAACAGAATATACGCCGAATACGTGCAATGGCAGGATCCGCATCTGCGCTATTTTCCCGTGCCGGAGGAAGCATTCGAATGGCTCAAGGAACAATGGAAAGGCTGGCGCAGAACAGGCATACGCATGGGATACCGGCCCAATTATCTGCACGACGGCTATGTGCTGCCCCACTTTGAGACGCGGCAATCCGCTGAGTTTTTCAAGTTCGCGTGGGAACACGGCATGGAAGGCGCTACGTTTGATTCGCTCACCGGCCAATGGGCCACACAGGGGTTGCGCCTTTATATACACATGCGTTTGATGGCCAATCCCGGTCTTGACGTTGATGACATACGAAAGGAGTATTTTGCCGCCTTCGGACCCGCCGCCGACGCAATGGAGCGCTACTTTGATTATTGGGAGGACTATGCTTTTGAGCATCTGCTGCGCATTATCGAAGTGTTTTGGGAGCGCGGCTGGCGGTACAGTATCTATGCCCTGTATGCGCACGAAGCATTTCCGCCGGAGAGTTTTGTGCCCGCCGAAGCGCTGTTGAAAGAAGCGCTTGAACTCGCCGCCGCCGCCGAGACGCCCGAATACGAAGCGCGGGTGCAGTTTATACAAGCAGGTTTTGAACATGCGCGGCTGGCCATTCGCATGGCGGCGTTGTTTGATGGCCAGGAGGATATTGCGGAAGACCGCATGGACGAGGCAACGGCAGCGCTCAAGGAACTTATTGCCTTTCGCAAAGACCACCAGCACCTGTTCTTCTCCGACCTGCAATGGGTGTCGAGTTTCTGGGAGCGCCGCCGCTGGAACGTTGAGCCGCTGCTGGAAGCGTTGGCCTCCGAGTAACGCGCAATCTGCCGGACAGCACACTCCCCGGCCGGGTGACGGCTCCGGGCGAGGTCATTCGACATACAAGACGGCTTGTGTTGGCGTGGGAATAGGGCGTTGTTGTTCCAGTGTTGATCAGCTAGCCCGGATATTTCATCAGGTTTCGTCGTGAGCCAGTGAAGATTGCGCCAGAGCAGGTGTTTTGTGCAGGCCGCCGGCTGACAGCGTGTTAGTACACGTCGAAGTCGGCGGGCAAGCAAAGTGCATGATATGGTGTAAGATTCGCAGGCGCAACAGAAATCTTGTGAAATATGCGGGCTAGGGAAACATGAATTATCAAGACAAACAAACGTTGGATACCGCTTATGAAACACCGAGACGTATATTTGGATCACAATGCCACTACGCCGCTGCACCCGGAAGTGAAGAAGGCACTTACAGAAGTGATGGACTGTTTCGGCAATCCGTCCAGCATGCACGCTTTTGGTCGCAGGGCACGGGGCTATGTTGAGGAGGCCCGTGAAACGATAGCGACCTTCATGGGAGCGCTGCCCGAAGAGATCATTTTTGTGGGCAGCGGTTCCGAAGGCAACAACACCGTGCTCTCCACCGTGGGCTGTCAGGCGACCAACTGCGATTGCGAACGTCTTCACAAGACACATATTGTCACCACCACCATCGAACACCCGTGTGTTCTGGAGACATCAAAGTGCATGCAGGGACGGGGCGGTCGCGTCACATTTGTTGGTGTTGACAGGCAGGGCAAAATCTCGCTTGACGATTTGCGCGACAGCATTACGGACGAAACCGGCGTAGTGTCAGTGATGATGGCCAACAACGAAATCGGCACGATGCAGGATATTGCGGCGATGGCGCGTGTTGTGCATGAAAAGGGCACGCTGTTTCACACGGACGCCGTGCAGGCGTTTGGCAAGATTCCCTTTAATGTGCATGACCTTGGCGTGGACTTTCTGACCATCTCCGCCCACAAAATTTACGGGCCCAAAGGTGTGGGCGCGTTGTATGTGCGTCGTGGCGTACCCTTCTGTCCGTTGGTGCATGGCGGGCATCAGGAGCGTGGCCGCCGGGCGGGCACGGAAAACACGCTTGGCATTGTGGGGCTGGGCAAAGCCGTTGCCATGCGCGCCGAAGAGATGGCGGATGAGGCCATCCGGGTGGCCGGTCTCAAGAAGATGCTGCGCGAGGGCATTGAAGCGAGCATACCGGATGTGTCCTTTAACGGCCATGACACGGATACGCTCCCCGGCACCTTGAACGTATCATTTGCCGGCGCCGAGGGCGAGAGCATTCTGCTGTACCTCGACTTGGAAGGCATCGCCGTGTCCACCGGCTCCGCCTGCGCATCGGGATCGCTGGACCCGTCCCACGTACTGCTGGCAACAGGCACACCGGTGGAACAGGCGCATGGCTCCATCCGCATGAGCCTGGGCCGCGAAAACACGGTGGAAGACGTTGAGTATGTATTGGAAAAGTTGCCCGGCGTTATCGGCAGAATCCGGGACATGTCCACTGTTTATACAAGGAGTTAATTCATGGGCGCACACGAATCCTGGGCCTACACCGACATTGTCAAAGACCATTTTATGAACCCGCGCAACATCCTGAAAGACGACGACTATCAGGAAGACGGGCTTGGAAAAGTTGGCAATATCCAATGTGGCGACGAAATGCTCGTGGTGATCAAAGTTGACAAAGACACCAACACAATCACCGATTGCAAATGGAAAACCTACGGCTGTGCCAGCGCCATTGCCAGCACGTCCGTCATGTCCGAACTGGTCACGGGGATGACCCTTGACGAGGCATTTGAGGTGGGGCCCAAACAGATTGCCGGTGCACTCGGACAGCTGCCCGACAACAAAATCCACTGTTCCGTGCTGGGCGACAAGGCGCTGCGCGCCGCCATCAATAACTACTACGAACGGAGCGGCCAGTCTGACAAGGTGGTGAAGGAAGAAGCGCGGATCATTTGTAAATGTATGAACGTGACAGACCATGAGATTGAGGAGTCTGTTCTGGAGGGGGCGCGCACCTTTTTGGAACTGCAGGAAATGACCAAGATGAGCACCGTCTGCGGCCAATGCAAGGACGAAGCGCAAACGCTGCTCAAGGTCTATATGAAAAAGCATTTCGGGTAGTGCCTGTTTCGCCGATTGACTCCGGATCACCCAAGATGTTTCATTATTCGTGCTTTCTTTCGTTGACATAGCGTCTTTTCTGTGGTACACTGCATACACGGTGGGAGTGCATGCGTTCAGGCACAACGCATAGGAGAATGGTCAATGATTAAGTGCGCGATCCCCCTTGTAGTTGCAGGCGTATTTTTTGCCTTTGCTGCCTCCGCGGCCACCATATCGGAGGTGCGGTTCAACGAAGAAATTTCCCCGGAGTGGCTTGCCGAGATTGTTGGCGCCCCCGTGGTTATACAGCGGGGTGTTGACGGAATGCAGCGGGCGTCGCTTCCAAACGATGCTGTCCGGGAACTGCATGCCCGCGGGACATCCTTTGACGTGTTTCGCACACACACGGAAGTCGCGCCATTTCCACCGGACAAATCGCAGAAAGATATCACCGGCTATGACGGCGTTGGTTTCGCCCTCAACCCCGCCAATTCAGCCGACATTATCATTTCAGGCGCCCCGGCGGGTGCTGAGGTGAGCTCCGTCACCGCCCGGATACGTGGCACGGCGGCCTTTGCGGAAGACTGCACCTTCGAATTGCGCGATGCGGCGGCCAACACCTACACCTTCCCCACATGGTTCGACATGATTGACTTTGATCATACCGTTACCGGCATCACCACCTTTAACGGTCGCCCCGTGAATCAGACATGGACGCTCTGGGGACAAGGCAGTAATGTTGCAGGCGAGTGGGTGAATGAATGGTGGGTTACCATTTATTATGCGGGGTCTGATGAAGGTGAGCCGGAGGGCGAAGGCGAAGGCGAGGGCGAGGGCGAACCGCCACCGCCAAGTGTGCGCATCACCGGACCGCGCCGTGCTGAGGTGGGCCAAAGTATCACCCTGGTAGGCCAGTGGACATCACTGGTTGGTGAATTGGACTTTGAATGGCATAAGGACGGATCGGAAATCATTGGCGCGGAAGGCCCCGAATACCACATCCCGTTTGCTGATTTCGCGGATGCCGGAGATTATGTGCTGTTCATAGAGGACGAAAGCAAGGCGCTGTGGGAAAGCGACCCCTTCACGCTGGAGGTTTTTCCCGAAGGCAGTTTGCCCACCGGTTCCCTGTTGATGCTTGGTTTGCTGGCAGTAGTTATTACCGGCGCAGGCGTCCGGCACAACCGGCGCTCGTAACAATAGCGCTGGACACACGGGTCAAATGTGACCTTATTTCCGTCTTGCGGCTGGCCCGCATATTTCACAAGATTTCTGTTGCGCCTGCGAATCTTACACCATATCAGGCACTTTGCTTGCCCGCCGACTTCGACGTGTACTAACACGCTGTCAGCCGGCGGCCT
>SKQZ01000397.1 GCA_007118765.1 Candidatus Hydrogenedentota bacterium | reverse complement strand
TTTGCGCAGGCCGCCGGCTGACAGCGTGTTATCACACGTCGAAGTCGGCGGGCAAGCAAAGTGCCTGATATGGTGTTAGATTCGCAGGTGCAACAGAAATCTTGTGAAATATGCGGGTTAACACGTGGTGTCTCAAGGTTCGTGCGTCTGTTATAGTATATACCGTTCAGGGGGCGTTTGTGACCAGTTTTTTTCCAGTTGTGCCTTTGGCAGTGAAAGGGAATCATCCAGGCATGTGTGCAAACGAAATTGTCATAAAGTATGCGTCCCTTGACGAGATACTGCCGGTGCGTAAGGCGGTCATTATTGCCGGCACAAATCGGGATACCCCCTTTTTCCCCGGTGATGACGCACCGAGCACGTTGCATGCGGGCGTGTTTGACGATACCCAATGCATCGGATGCGCCACGTTGCTTTATTCGGAATGGCAAGGGGCGCCTGCATGGCAGCTCCGTGGCATGGGCGTGATTGCCGACCGGCAGCACCGTGGCATTGGCCGCGCACTGTTGCATTTCCTGGAGCGCACGCTCCCCGAGAAGGCGCCGTCTGACGGCATTTGGTGCAATGCCCGTGAAACGGCGACGCCCTTTTACACCCGCGAAGGATTTCAGGTGATGTCTGAACGTTTTCTTATCGAGAATGTTGGCCCCCATTATAAACTGTACAAACCGTTCTCGCCTTTGGAGGAGTCATGAGATCTGCCGCGTTTTGTTATATGTTCCTTTGCGTGGCGCTCCTGACAGGGGGCGCATTAGTGTTTGCCGACGACCGTGCCCACACAGACGCCCCGGCGAATGGCGATATTCAGGCTTTGGAAGCCGCATACGACCGGTATTTCGCTGCGATGATGCCGGAACTCAAGATTCCGGGCGTATCGCTTTCGGTGGTGTGGCAGGGACGGCCGGTTATATTGAAGGGCTACGGGTATGGCCGTGTGTCGCCGCCGGAACCGGTATGCCCTGAAAACACACTTTTTCGCATCGGGTCTGTAACGAAGGTGTTGACGGCCACCGCCGCCATGCAATGTGTGGAACGGGGATGGCTCGATTTGCACCAGGACGTAAACGAGCGGCTTGTTGATCTGCAAGTCCCTGCATCGTATGACGAACCCATAACACTCTGGCATCTGCTGACCCACACGGCGGGATTTGACGACCGGTTCTTGGAACTGGGTGCGCGGTATCCTGATGACCTGGAGCCGTTGGGGGCGTATCTGGCACGCCGACTGCCACGCCGCGTGTCGCCGCCGGGCGAAGTATTCAATTATTCCAACTTCGGCATTACCCTCGCCGCGCATCTTGTCGAAGCGGCAACGGACGGCACATTTGTTGAGTTCATTGAGAAAGCGTTGTTCCAACCGCTGAGGATGCGCGCCGACGGGTTTGCACAGCCCTTGCCGGATGCAATGGAGACGCGGCTGGCGCATACCTACCGTTGGGACGGTTCAAACCATGTGGCTTCCCAATGGCGCGACGCCGCATCACAAGTTTACCCGGCGGGCGCTTACGCCACAACGGCGGCGGACATGGCCGCATTCATGATTGCCCATCTGCAACAGGGGCGTTACGGCGATACGCGGATACTGGAAGAGGATACGGTGCATGCCATGCACACCCCTCAATTTGCTGCACATCCTGCTTTGCGCCAGCAACAGGGGCTGGGGTTTCACTTGCGTAAACATGCGGGACAACAGCTGGTATGGCATACGGGCCGTGTGGATATGTTCACTGCCCAGCTTGTGCTCGTGCCGCAGTTGGACCTGGGGCTTTTTATGGTATGTAATGCAGATGAGGGAGACCAACTGCGCAATGATGTGGTGGACATCCTGGCGGATCACCTGTTCCCTGACCCGCCGCCCCGGGAGCAACCTTTGTACATCTCGCTGCCAGAGGAGACATTGGCGCAGTATACCGGCGCTTACAGGCAGGTGCGGCATGTACGGGACAGTTTGGAGAAACTGGGATTTCTGGGGCATGAGATTTATTTTCGACCGGATGGACGGGGCGGTCTGCTGGAAACACGCCTGTGTAACCAGGATGCGGCCATCCGATGGACGCCTGTTGCCGGATATGACACGGATGTGTTTGAAGCCCGCGACAAGGAAGAACCCTTGCGGCTGGTGTTTACCGAAGATAGTGACGGCACTCTGCGCTATGCGAACATGGACCGCATGGATTACACCGTCTTGAAAGCCTATGAACGCCTTGGTCCACACGAGTATCCTCCCTTGCACATGGCGTTGTTCGGCATTTGTCTGCTGCTCTTTGTCAGTGCGGTGCTTCGCTGGACATGGATTTCTGTTGTGCGCCGTCGTGTGCCGTCCCTGCCGGAGGCTTCCTTCATGGAACGTGCCGCCCACCATCTTGCGGGCGCTACGGCCGCTACCTTCCTGTTCTTTACGGGCGGCATTATCAGCGTGCTTGTCTTGACGGACATGTATCTCTTCGCTTTCGGCATACCGCTGCGTATGCAGGCTGTGCTGTTGTTGCCGCGCTTCGCTTTTGTCCTGACCCTGTTGTTTACTTGTTGCCTCCTCGCATCGTTCCGAAAGATGTCCGCCCGGCATACCGTTCGGCGCGTGTATGTTATCCTTCTTTGTGGTGCTGCCTGGGTGTTTTTGTGGCTGTTGCAGTATTGGCGCCTGTGAGTGTGAAAAGCCGGCGGCAACATGCAGCAACAACCCGTCTCATGCTATAGTAGCGTTATTGGTGGTGCGTGCGAATAGCCACCGTCTTATGTGTCGGCCCCGTATGGCCGGGCTAACCCGCATATTTCACAAGATTTCTGTTGCGCCTGCGAATCTTACACCATATCAGGCACTTTGCTTGCCCGCCGACTTCGACGTGTACTAACACGCTGTCAGCCGGCGGCCTGCG
>SKQZ01000276.1 GCA_007118765.1 Candidatus Hydrogenedentota bacterium | reverse complement strand
GCTTTTTTCAGGCGTTTGCTGAATCGTGCCCGCATGATGCGCGGCAGTTCTTCTGCGAAGATTCCCGACACCCCGGAAACGCTTCACAGGCTCGCCGTATGCCTTGCGTTGGAAGACGATGTAATGGAGGCTGTCGAAAACCATGCGCATCAGGTGCATGACGCCTATTGCCGTATTGTCGAACAGGCGAAAAACAACTGCACATGACGTTCTTCACAAACGCGCTCTGAACAAAAAATGCGGCACCCCCATTAACCCGGATATTTCACCAGATTTCTGTTACGCCTGCGAATCTTACGCCATCTCAAGCACTTTGCTTGCCCGCCGACTTCGACGTGTCTCGACACGCTGTCAGCCGGCGGCCTGCGCAAAGCACTTGACCTGACGCAATCTTCGCAGGCTCACGACAAAACCTGATGAAATATCCGGGCTAACGGCCCGTTGGAAACTCTCATAAGAACTGTACCGAAATACGGGGGGACGCCAGTGGTGGAGACTGGCAATAACGGTGGTCATTCAAAAAAGATGCGTTTGCCCTGCGTTATCTTATATGATCAAACACGTTGCCTGCGTTACTTCTCAGGGAAGGCATGTAACGACATTCGAGTGTACCTTTTGCAGGCGGGCTTGCAAACAGGATGCACGATAAAGAGAGTTTAACTTGTGGGCTCTTATGTATATGCATATCCGCGCCCCATGGTGACAGTGGACGCGGTGGTGTTTTGCGGCGACGGCGCAGACCGGCGTGTGGCGTTCATCCAACGGCGCAACGAGCCGTTTGCCGGTTGTTGGGCCTTGCCGGGCGGCTTTGTGAATATGGATGAATCGCTGGAGACGGCGGCGGCGCGTGAATTGGCGGAAGAAACGGGGCTTTGCAACGTGCCGTTACGCCAGCTGTACACCTTCGGCGATCCGGGCCGCGACCCGCGTGGCCGCACTATCTCCGTGGCATATATGGGCACACTTCCCGAAGCGATGCCGCTGCAGGCGGCGGACGATGCGAAGGAAGCGGCGTGGTTTCCGGTGACGGCGGCGCCGTCGCTGGCATTTGACCACGCCCGGATACTGGAGACGGCGCTTCAAACGGTTGAGGAGTAGTTGGTATGCCAGAGGTAAAACATACGGATGCACTGATCGTGGTGGATGTACAGAACGACTTTTGTTCGGGCGGCAAGATGGCCGTTCCGGATGCCGAGTTGATAATCCGACCAATCAACAGCATGTTGATGACATTCGATCACTTGGTCTTTTCCCGCGATTGGCATCCTGCGGACCATTGCAGTTTTAGCGATGCACCGGAATACAAAGACAAAAGCTGGCCGGCCCATTGTGTGGAAAATTCGCCGGGCGCAGAGTTCCGCGCGGATTTGCGCGTGCCGGTGGATGCCATCGTGGTCAACAAGGGCACCGAACCGGACAAAGAAGCCTACAGCGCGTTTGACAGTACCGGACTGGCCGAAAAACTGCGCGACCGGGGCATTACCCGGGTGTTCGTTGCGGGGCTGACGCTGGACTATTGTGTGAAGGCGACGGTGCTGGATGCGCTCAAGGAAGGGTTCGACGTGGTGCTGGTGGAGGATGGCACGCGCGCGGTGGCGGAAGGCCAAACGGACGCGGTACTCAATGAACTGCGCGCCGCGGGCGTGGATATTGTCAGAAGCGACGAGGTGACATGAGTGCGTGCGACAACGGATGGTTCCAGCGCGCGGGCATCGCGCTATTAACGGACTTCTATGAACTGACCATGATGGCCGGTTACCTGAAGGACGGTCGCACGGAACAGCGGGTCAGCTTCGATTATTTCTTTCGTAACCTGCCCACCCATACGGGCTTCGCAGTGGCGGCGGGACTGGACTGTTTTCTAAGCTATCTCGAACACCTGCGATTCTCAGAAAGCGACCTTGCATATCTGAAGTCGCTGGGAATGTTTGAGAAGGTTTTTCTTGACTATCTCAGAGATTTCAAGCCGCGCTGTACCGTGCGGGCCGTGCCTGAAGGCACGTTTGTGTTCCCGGGCGAACCGGTCATACAAGTGGAAGGCCCGATTATTGACGCGCAACTTGTTGAGACCGCGCTGTTGAACATGGTGAACCATCAAACCCTCATAGCCACCAAAGCGGCGCGGGTGTGTCTGGCTGCCGAAGAAGACCCCGTGCTCGAATTCGGATTGCGTCGCGCCCACGGGCCTGACGGCGGCTTGAGTGCGTCGCGTGCATCGTATATCGGCGGTTGCGCCTCCACATCGAACGTGCTGGCGGGCAAGGTGTACGGCGTCCCGGTGACGGGCACGCACGCCCACAGCTGGGTAATGGGGTTCCCGTCGGAGTTGGAAGCGTTTCGCGCGTTTGCACGGCTCTATCCAGACCGTTGCGTGCTGTTGGTGGACACTTACGACTCCGTAAAAAGCGGCATCCCCAACGCCATCCAGGTATTTCGCGAGATGCGCGAAGCGGGCTTGAACCCCCGTCCGGCAGTGCGTCTTGATTCGGGGGACTTGGCCAAAATCAGCAAGATTTGCCACGCCATGATGCAGGCGGCGGGGTTGGAAGACCCCATGATTGTGGCGTCGAACGACTTGGACGAGGATCTCATCGCGGACTTGAAGCGTCAGGGGGCGCGCATCAACGCATGGGGCGTGGGCACGCAACTTATCACCGCCTACGACGCGCCCGCCTTGCCCGGCGTTTACAAACTGGTGTCCATCAAAACAGAGGCAGGTTGGCAACCGCGCATGAAAGTCACCTCGAACATCGAAAAAGCAACGGATCCCGGGCGCAAACAACTGGTGCGTTATTTCGATGCCGACGGACAGCCCTTGGGCGATATGCTCTATCTGGAAGGCGAGACATGGCCGGAATCGGGAACCATAGAAGGTCGTTC
>SKQZ01000048.1 GCA_007118765.1 Candidatus Hydrogenedentota bacterium | reverse complement strand
TACCCGGTTTGGACGAAGCGGTGATTTTGGTTACCGATTTCTCCACCTATTACTTTTGTGTGCTTCTGCTGGCGTGGCAGGTGGGATATTATTGCAGCCGCGAGAACGACACCGCACAAGATTGGGTGCGGTATATCTTCTATGCGCTTGCCGCCGTTTTCGGGGTCTGGCATAGTCTGGGCGTAATCATCCAGGAGCGCGGCATCTTCTGGTGGAGTGAATACGAGTACGCCATTGTCTTCCTGCCGCTGGGCATCGCGTTTGCCGCGGGCTTTGTCGTTGCGGGCAACCTGTTCATGTGGCTTGATGATGACGACCAACGCAAGCTGGCCCATGCGTTTTGGCTGACATTACTGGCGGTGTTCTTCGTGAATTTCATTGGCGAAGATTTCATCAAGGAGATTGTCGCCCGGCACCGGCCATTGCACAGCACATACGAGGCATGGAACCATCAGGCACGCATTATCCCGGACGAGGTGGTCCGCGGCAGTTATTCCTACATTTCCGGCCATACCTCCAGTTTCTGGGCGCTTGTCACCGTCTATTTCTGGCTGTTTCGCAACACCAAGATTCGGGTGGGACTGGCCTTATGGGCACTGTTTCACGGCTATACGCGCATCTACACGGCAGCCCATTTCCCCTACTGTTGTATTATGGCAACCTTTTTTGCCTTTCCCGTCACCTCGCTCATGTATTATTGCTTCTGGAATCATCGGGCCCTGTCGCTGCTGGCCATGACGGGCTTGGCCATCGGCCTGTATCTATTTTTGGAATCCCCGCTGATTGCGGCAACTTTCTGGGGCGTCTCCGTGGCTTGGTTTCTTGTTTATCATTATGTGTTGCAGGGCGCACCGGATGCGCCGGAGCCAATGGACGCCGCCATTACGTTTCCCAACTAACCCGGAAACTGCATGGCCATGGCGAACTCCATTGCAAAGTCGGGATCCTGATTCAGCTCTACGTGGACAATGCTGTCGGCCAACGCTTCGGCTTCGTCACGCGCCCTTCCGGAAAGGGCAACCCACTTCGCGCCGCTAAACGCAACATTGCCGGCGAACCGTATTGTGTCATGGGCAATTTCCGGGGGTATGATGCCAATGCGCTGCGCATTGTCGCGCCGTATAAAACTGCCGAAACCGCCGGCAATCAACACCTGCTTGAGGTCCTGGGGCGCAATGCCTGCTTGTTTTAGCAAAATGCTTGTCCCCGCGCGAATGGCGCCCGCACCCAGTTGCACTTCGCGTATATCCTTCTGTGACAACGCAATGGGCGCCGCTCCTTCCGGTTCATGCAATACGCACATGGGTTCGTCATGGGCGTTTACGCGCAGACGCCGTCGGATTTCGGACGGCACGGATACCGGCGTATCATGGGCCAACAAACGTCCGTCCACCCCCAATGCCCCGGTTTTGAGCAACACGCCGCACAAGTCAATCAGGCCGCTACCGCACAGGCCCCGGGGAACGCCGCCGCCAATAACGTCAAAGACAAGGTCGTCTGCACACGTCACTTTTTCGATTGCGCCGGTTGTGGCGCGCATTCCGCATGAGATGCGCGCACCTTCAAATGCAGGGCCCGCAGCCGTGCTTGCCGCGTGCAACATGCCATCATGAAACAAGACTATCTCGCCGTTCGTACCAATGTCTATCATAAGGGCCGGCGACTGTCCGTGCCGAATATCGGCGGCAAGCAACCCGGCAACCGTGTCGCCGCCCACGAAACCGCCCACAACAGGAAAGACATACGCCGTGGCCGCCGGATGCAATTCAAGCCCCGCGGCGGATGCATCAAAGACAAGGCCATGTTTATAGAGGGGCACAAAGGGCGCCATGCCCAACGATGCAGGACTGAAACCACACACCAAATGCTGCATGGTCGTGTTTCCGGTAACCACCACATGACAGATTTGGCGCGCATCCACGGAAGCGTCTTCACACAATCGGCGTATACTGTCACGTACGGCCGCCATAATGCTATCGCGCAATTCGTCAAGAGCGGCAGCGTCGCGACTTGCGTGGGCAATGCGCGACAGCACATCGTCACCGTATACGGTTTGCGGGTTCATGGCAGAAACGACTGCGTGCTCTGCGCCGGTTTCCATGTCCAGCAGCGCCCCCACCACCGTGGTCGTGCCAATGTCAAACGCAATAGCATACAGGGGGGCGTCATCACTTTCGGCGACATAATCAATTAGGCGCGTGCCTCGCAATGTCGCCACGCCCTTGAATCGCGTGGCGCGCAAACGCCCGCCAAGGACGCGCAACAACTCCGGGGAGGCGCAAAGTCTGTCAGAGGCATGGTCCCACGTGGGCATTTTTTCAGCCAAAGCGCGTTCCATGCGGGTCAGGTCGGAAACACTGTCGGCCATATTCGGGGGCTGCATCTGAATCGAAAGCCGCCGAATATCGCCATCCGGTACGCGTGCCATGTCCCGGTCGCTCTTCGTTTGAATCTGATGAACACCGCCGAAGAGCGCCGTTGTCGGCACATGCACGATTGCATCATGCGAAAGGCGGGTTTGACAGGCCAACCGCCAACCCGCCTCCAGATCGGACGACGGCAGCAATGCGGTCTCGGCGGAGGCAGGCGCCAGCGCACACCCATCAAAACGAACGCGACATTTGCCGCATGTGCCGCCGCCGCCACAGGGCGTGTCAATCACCAGCCCCGCACGGGCCGCCGCTTCAATCAGGGTAATGCCCGGCTGAACAGACACGCGCCGCCCACCGGGATAAAACGTTATTTGTATCGTTGTCACAGACAAAACCGGTTTCTCCAGCCCTTTTGATGGTAGAAATGCACGCACCAGTCAGAATGCAAAGTCGGAAGCACATTTGACCTGCCAACGTGATAACAGGCACAATCTGCGTTGCCTCTATTATGACATAAACAACCCTTCTTTTTTC
>SKQZ01000011.1 GCA_007118765.1 Candidatus Hydrogenedentota bacterium | reverse complement strand
TCTTACACCATATCAGGCACTTTGCTTGCCCGCCGACTTCGACGTGTACTAACACGCTGTCAGCCGGCGGCCTGCGCAAAGCACCTGCTCTGGCGCAATCTTCACTGGCTCACGACGAAACTTGGTGAAATATCCGGGTTAAGACCAATACCGCAACAATACACAATACCTTTCTCGGGGTGCAAACACCATCCTTTTTTCTCCAGGATTCTGCACTGCCGCATTGCCCAGCGCAAGCGCAAGGCTTTTGTATATAATGCGAATGCTGTGCTATCATTCGATCCACTAACCCGCTGAATTGGGGAAGCGCACGAAGCAAATCCGAGCGCTCGACGGTTGCCTTCGGTGCGCGGCTCCTGTCTCCAATGACGACGCGCACCACCCGTTCAGTATATTCCTGATAAAGGAGCAGCATACTTGTCATGATGGGATTCTTTATTTCAGGCGGTGTGATGTTGGCGCTGGGCTTGATACTGGGCAGTATACTGGCTGTCGCCAATAAGAAATTACATGTATCGGAAGATCCGCGCATTGATACGGTGGAAGAACTGCTGCCCGGCGCAAACTGCGGCGCCTGCGGCTTTGCCGGCTGCCGCGCCTTTGCCGAGGCGGTGGTTACGGGCAAGGCATCGCCGGGAGCGTGTTCCGTCAACACAGTGGAACAAATCGAGCGCATCGCGCATTTTCTCGGCATTGAGGCGGGCATGCAGGAAAAGCGCGTGGCCCGTTTGGCTTGCGCCGGCGGCGACAATGTCGCGCGACGTCTGGCCGAATACGACGGCCTTGAAAGCTGCCGTGCCGCGATGCTGGTGTCCGGGGGCGGCAAATTCTGCACTTTCGGGTGCTTGGGCTATGGCGACTGTGCGCGGGTGTGTCCGTTTGACGCCATCGTCATGAATGACAACCGGTTGCCCGTGGTGGATGAAGCCAAATGCACGGCCTGCGGCAACTGCGTCACCGAGTGCCCGAAAAACCTCTTTTCAATCCATCCGCTTGAACACCGTCTCTGGGTGGCGTGTCAAACCCGCCTCCGCACCAAAGCCGCCAAAGAGGCGTGTGCGGTGGCCTGCATCGGCTGCGGCCTGTGTGCGAAAGATGCGCCCGACGTTATCGCCATGCAGGATAACTTGCCAACGGTTGATTACGACAAGAATGACCTCGCCTCGCAAGACGCCATACAACGTTGTCCAACCGGTGCAATCGTCTGGCTTGCTGAAAACGGCGAGATCGTATATGGCGAAAAAGCCAAGACACCGAAGAGTACGGAGCCGTTGCCCATCGGGTGACATAGTTGTCAACCGCGGACTATTCCCGCGCAGAAAGAAAGTGTGCAGCCCACACCATGAACACAACTACAGACACATTTCCGCACGGAGTTCATCCGGCGGATTGCAAACACACGGCAAATGCGGAGACAAAGCAATTGCCGTGGCCGCCAACGGTCACCGTGTTGTTGTCACAGCATATTGGCGCACCCGCAAAACCGCTGGTCAAGAAAGGACAGGTCGTCATGCGCGGCGAGCCGGTGGCCGAAGCGGGCGGTTTCGTATCCACGGCCATGCACGCCCCGGTCGCCGGCAAGGTGAAGTCGTTGGACCGTGCACTGAACGCGCGCGGCGAAATGGCGCCCGCCATTGTTATCGAATATGATCCCGATGCCGATCAGGAAGCGGTGCACGGCGAACCACGCGACATAACCGACATGAGCCCCGACGATATTGTGCAGGCCGTACAAGACGCCGGTATTGTCGGACTGGGCGGCGCCGCTTTTCCGACGCACGTGAAAATGAAGCCGCCGGAAGGCAAGATTGTGGACACGGTGATAGTAAACGGATGCGAATGCGAGCCCTACCTCACCACCGACTTTCGCGTGATGGTTGAACACGCCAAGTGGATTGTTGAGGGGGCGCGGCTGGCGCGACGCGCCACCAGCGCGGATACGATAGTCATCGCCATTGAGAACAACAAGCCCGAGGCCATTGAAGCCATGATGGAGGCCGCGCCCAAGGATGAGCCGTTTGTTGTGCGCAGCCTGGCCACCAAATACCCCCAGGGCGCGGAGAAAATGCTGACCCGGGCGCTGCTGAAGCGGGACGTGCCGTCGGGCGGCCTGCCCAGCGATGTGGGCGTGGCCTGTTTCAATGTGGCCACCCTGGCGCAGATGGGCCAGTTAATTCCCGCGGGACAGGGGCTGATCGAACGGATAATAACGGTGTCCGGCGGCGGCGTATCCCGTCCCGGCAATTATATGACGCCTTTGGGCACCTCGCTTCGCTACCTGCTGGAGCATGCCGGATTAACTGAAAAGGCGTGCGCCATCGTTAATGGCGGCCCCATGATGGGCGCGAGCATGCCTTCGCTGGATATTCCCCTGACCAAAGGCGCAACGGGCGTACTGGCCCTGACCGAGGAAGAAATGCGCGACACCAGTCGCCAGATTTTTGCATGCATCCGCTGTGCGCGCTGCGTGGATGCCTGCCCCATGTACTTGAATCCGTCCATGCTCGGATTGCTGGCACGAAAAGAACGCTATGAAGACATGGCCGAACACCATCATCTGAACGATTGTTTCGAGTGCGGCTGCTGCTCCTATGTATGCCCCTCGAACATCCCGTTGGTACACTTTTTCCGTCTGGCCAAGGCCGTTAACCGGGAAAGGAGCGCATCGAAATGACCGCTGAAGAGCGTCCGCTGAAACTGACCTCCTCGCCGCACATCAAACAAAGCGAAGATGTCAGGGACATCATGTTCAACGTTACCATGGCGCTGATCCCCATCGCACTGTTTTCCGTGTGGCTGTTCGGGTTGAGCGCATTGCTGTTGCTGCTCACCGCCACGGCGGCCTGTGTACTCACGGAACATATTTTCTGTGTCATCGCCAAGAAACCGACCACCGTCAAGGACTGGAGCGTGATCATCACGGGGCTGATACTGGGGCTTACGCTGCCGCCGGGCACACCGCTCTGGATGGCGGCCCTGGGCGGCGTGTTCGGGGTGGCCGTGGCAAAAACATTGTTCGGCGGCATCGGGTACAACTGTTTTAACCCGGCACTGGTGGGACGCGCCTTTCTCCAGATAGCCTTCCCCGTCGCCATTACCACGTGGATGCCGCCCATGCTTCCCGGCCGTTTTACATCGGTAATCCCCTCCACACTAACCTTCCCCTTTGCGAAAATGGATGCCGATGCGGTGTATGCGTACATCCACCGTGCCTATGCCATGGCGGGGATTGACGGCGTGTCCGGCGCCACCCCGTTATCAGCGTGGAAATTTGGCGAGCCGCCGCAATTCGAGCCAAGCGCGCGTTTGTTCAGCGGCATGATTTCCGGTTCCACCGGTGAAACGGCCACATGGCTCATTATTTTGTGCGGCCTGTATCTCATTTGGCGCGGCATGATGAACTGGCGCATTCCGGCGGGCATGTTGCTCAGCGCGTTCCTGCTCAGCGGCGCGTTTTGGCTCGGCGACCGCGTGGCCTATCCGAACCCCTTCTTTATGCTGTTTTCCGGCGGGCTCGTTTTCGGCGCCTTGTTCATGGCCTCCGACATGGTCGCCTCGCCCATGACCTCCAGCGGCGTATGGTTGTACGGCGCTTTTATCGGCATTGTAACCATCATTATCCGTATCTTCGGCGCCCTGCCCGAAGGCGTGATGTTTGCCATTTTGCTGGGCAATGCCGTCTCGCCGCTTATCAATGAAATAACACAGCCCCGTGTCTACGGTGTTGTGAAGAAAAGGAGGGCGGAATCATGACCACGGCCAATCATGCGGCGGCGCAAATACCGACGCCCCAACCCACCGGCAGTCTGGCCATGATAGGAACCCTTGCGGGTATTGCCTTTGTATCGGGCGTACTGCTTGCCTTGGTATATGAGGGGACGTATGACCGGATTCAACAGAATCAACAGGCGCGCACCCGCGCCGCCGTGTTGGACATTTTGCCCGGTGTGGTGTCGCAGCAAGTGTTTGAGGCATCGGCGCCGGGCCCGGACGGCCAACCTGTCACGCAAGAGTTTTTTGCGGGCTATGACGCGTCGGGCGCACTGGTGGGCGTGGCGATTGAAGCGTCAGACAGCGGCGGCTATGGCGGTGAAATCCGCGTCATTTACGGCTATCTGCCCGACAAACAGGAGATTACCGGGATGAAGGTGCTGTTGTCGCGGGAGACGCCCGGGCTCGGCGACCGCATCAGCACGGATGCGGCGTTTCAGGCGAACTTTGCGGGCATGCAACTCGCTCTGGACCCCGATTCGAAACAACCGGTTCATTCCTTGACATACGTGAAACCTGGCGAGGCCGATAAACCGACCGATGTGGAAGGCATTTCCGGCGCGACCATATCGTCGCAGGCAGTGACACGGGCCGTGCGCGCCAGCACCGAGCGCATGTTGCCCGTGGTGCATGACATGCTGGATGAATTAAGGAGAGGCAGCCAATGAGTACACAGGAAAATACCCCCCGCACGCTGGACGTGTTCTTGCGCGGATTGTGGGAAGAGAACCCCGTGTTCGTGATGTTGCTGGGCATGTGTCCCGTGTTGGCGGTAACGAACAAGGTCATCAACTGCTTCGCCATGGGTGTGTCTGCCACCTTTGTGCTGGTCATGTCCAGTCTGATTGTGTCCTTGTTGCGCAATTACATCCCCAAACAGGTGCGCATCGCCTCCTACATTGTTATCATCGCGACCTTTGTCACCATTGTTGACTATGCCATTCAGGCCATCAGTCTTGATTTGTATGACAGTCTGGGCGCGTTCATCCAGTTGATTGTGGTGAACTGCATTATTTTGGGACGGGCGGAAGCCTTTGCGTCGCGCAACACGCCGCCCAAAGCGGTGCTCGACGCCATCGGCATGGGCATTGGATTCACCTTTGCGCTGCTGTGCCTTGGGGTTGTGCGCGAAGCGCTCGGCAACGGCACATTGCTCATGGATACGCCGTGGGAAATCTCGTTGTTCGGCCCGCGCTTTGCCCCGTGGTCCGTGATGATCCTGCCCCCCGGCGGCTTCTTTGTGTTGGGGTTGCAAATCCTGTTTTTCAATTGGTTGCGCAAGAAACTACAACGGCGTAAAACGGCCGCCGAACAGGCATAAAGGAGGCCCGCGATATGAATACAGAATCTCTTCCCGCCATCTTCATTGACGCAGCCATCGTCAATAACTTCGTGCTCAGCATGTTCCTGGGCATTTGTCCTTTTCTTGGCGTTTCAGCAAAGAAAGAGACGGCGGTGCGCATGGGGCTTGCCGTTATATTTGTGATGCTTGTTTCCTCGATGTGCGCCTACGGCATCAACATTGTGTTGGAACTGGCCGGGGCGCCGTATCTGCGCTTGATTTGCTACATCGCCGTTATCGCCTCCGCCGTACAGCTGGTGGAAATGGTCATCAAAAAATTCAGCCCGGCCTTGTTCCGCGCGCTTGGCATTTTCCTGCCCCTTATCACCACCAACTGCGCCATTCTGGGACTGGCGTTGTTCCAGACACAAAACGAGTATAACTTTGTGCAATGCCTCGTGTATGCCCTTGGCGCAGGCGCAGGCTTCACCATCGCCCTTACGGTCATGGCAGGCATGCGCGAGAAGCTTGAGTTGGCGGACGTGCCCGACATCGCCCAGGGCGCGGCCATTACGCTCATTCTCGCCGGCATCCTCTCTTTGGCGTTCATGGGGTTTGCGGGGCTGGGCGGCTAGTGCGATGACCTCTGTCCTTGGCGGTCTCCTCGGCGCGGGCTTATTGTTGTTGTTGCTGTTCTTGTGGGCGTACACAAGCAGCCGCGTCCGTGCCGACACGGACGAAACGAGCACACCCGTTATTCATGGGCGGCGATTGCTCGCCTCCGGCGTTTTGGCCCCCGAAGCGCCCCGGGACCGTGACATCCCAACCACAGCGCCAACCGCCAGTGCATTGGAACAGCCTGACGCGCCCCCATACCCCTGTATCCGATGCGGACGTTGCATTGAGGCCTGTCCGCGCACCTTGAACCCGGCCATGCTCGGATTATTGGCGCGCAAGGGACGCTACGCGGAAATGCACAGGTATTATTGCCTTGATATCTGCGGCGAATGCGGGCGTTGCGCCGAAGGATGTCCGGCGAGAATACCGCTCATCCACCTCTTCCGCATGGCCCGAGACGCACACAACAGCCCCGGGAGCGACGCATGAACAACGAGCCGAAACTCCCTGCGCATCCCATATTCACCCCGGCAACAATAGGCGCCCTTGTTGCGCTTGCATGTATATCAAGCGCGATTCTCGGGGCTACGCATTACCTTGTCCAAGATACCCTCGAACGACGCGGACAGGAGCACATCCGGGCGCTTACGCTGGAGATGCTGCCCGACGCCGTGACGCACAAAGTGTTCACAGCGCATCTGCCAAGCTATGGCGACACAACTATTCCGCAGCCCATCTATGCCGGTTATGACGCCTCCGGCACACTGGTGGGCGTAGCCATTGAAGCGTCTGACCGGGGCGGTTATGGCGGAGAAATCCGCGTGATTTACGGGTACCTGCCAGAGGAGCAAAGAATCACAGGCGTCAAGATTCTGCGTGAGAACGAAACCCCTGACATTGGCGGACGCATCCGTACAGACCCTGACTTTCTGGCGCGGTTCGACGGTCTGGACATGCCGTTGGAGCCCCGCTCCATGCGACCGCGCCACCCGGTGCGCTATGTAGCGCCCGAAACAAACGGCGGCCCCGGCGAAATCGAAGGCCTCTCCGGCGCCACGGTGTCGGCGAGAGCGGTGGTGCGCGCCGTGCGGGTCAGCACAAATCGTGTTTTGCCTGTTGTGCATGATATGCTGGATGACCTGAAGAAAGGTGACGAATGAACACACGGCAATACATGCAACGCACACGCACCACGGCATCGGAGGCGCCATGCTCTCGGTAATTGCGAACGCATTGCTCGGCGCGGGCATTCTGGTTGTCGTGGTGATGCTCTGGGTGGGCGTACAGCATTTGTTTCGCACAACCGAACAGCTGCCCCCGGACTGCGACGTGCTCGGGGACACGGGACGCGGTTGCGGACACTGTGCACAACGCGACAGTTGCACACACGTCACACAGCGAGAAGAGTAAGCCGGGTTGCCATGACAAACCCCATGGTTACGTGGCCAGCATGTCTTCGCCTTCATATTCAGAGGGCACATCCGCTTGAACATGCTTGAGCGCAGTCACACCCAAATCCTGAATACACGGGCTGTCTTTTTCGATGGGCTGATTGGAAAACAGAATGCCCGCAGAAAGCTGGTAATCGGTGGCAGCGTGTTCGCCGCTCCACTTGTCCTCAACAGGTTCAATCAACGGCCCCCCTACGCCGCCACGGGACGCTTGCCGTGCATTCTGATAGTTGGGTGCATACCCCAGTGAAATATCCGGCGCATCTTCCGCCGCGTCTCCGTGATAGACCTCGGCGAGATAGAGGTTGGAAAACACATTGCCGCCGGTGGCCGGGTCTTTGACCGTGCGCAGTTTGTCTGCAATTTCAGCCGCCAATGCCGTTGCCTCACCGGGCGGCACGATGCCGGCCGTCTCGCGTCCCCGTACGTTCAAGTACAGGGAACTGAGCCCCATCGTGTACGCGCGGGTCTGACGCCAGTCAATGCCCTGCAGGAAACCACGGTCGGCTTGCTCCGGATTTGCCACGCGCAAATATCCGTTGTCGCGGAGCCATGTATTCAAGTTGAACCCCATGCGCCATGAACCGAACCCGTGATCGGAGAAAACAAAAAGCGTGTCTTCGTCGTGCAGTTCTTCGCGCACACGGCCAACGATGACATCAGCGCGCTTGTATGTGTTTTCAAGCGCCATGCGCCAGCGTTCGGGCGCGTCGGGTTCGTAAACGGGATGCTTTTCGTCTCGAAACCGCCAGAACATGTGTCCCACCCGGTCGGTGGCGGTCCAAGCACTGAGGAGCAAATCGAAATCGCCGCGCTTGATCTCGTCCAAGGTAAGCTGTTCACGCCACGCCATGGTCATGTCCACATCTGCGAGGAACGCATCTTCTTCCAAGTCATACTGCCGCATTGCATGGGTATCGTAGGCCCAGCCAATGGTTTTATAGAGGCCGTACCTGCCCTTCAGCTCGGCGCTATATTCAGCGGGCGCTGACAGCGGCGTATAAGGGTGTTCCGGATGATACTGCACACAGGCCATGTAAATGCGGACTTGTTCGCCAATTTCTTGTGGGAAAAAGCGGGTGATACCGGATATCTCGACCTTGTCGGACATGACAAAACGCAACGGCAACCAGTCCGACCACACGCCTTTTTCCAACGTCACCGCATGATCATCCGCCATCACATTGCCGCGTTGGTCTTTGCGGTTGATTTGTAGCCGCAACGCTGTTTCCGTATAGGCGCCCGACTCGTTAAATCGGCGTCTGGCATCACGGGGCCCCGGTATGGCAATCACGGTTTCATCAGCCCCGTCAAAAGACAAGGGAATGCGTTGTCCGCCGCCAATGTCTTCATTCAGTTGCGCCGTGGTAAAACTATCGGACAACGCGAAATACGTGCTGGTGGTGCCGCGCAAATCAGGCACGCCCAAGCCTGACATCATCAGGCCGTTTTCCAATGGGTCCGGCGGAAAACAGAAGGGAATGTTCAGTACTTTGGCACGTATCCCCTGCGCATCTGCGGCACTCCAAAAGGTTGTCCCCTTTCGGAAGGAAACCGCTTCCGCCGGTTTTGTCAATGCGCCATCCGGCGCCAGCGTGGGCGGGTCCAGGCGACCTGTGCCCACCAGCGGCAGGGGGCCGGTGGAACCGCGTGGGTTTCTGCGAATGAAGTCAAAAATGTTGTGCGCGCCGGGGTTCTGACAGGTGGCAAAAGAGTTCCACGCCACCGGCGACTGAGGCGGAATCGTGCTTTGAAGACGACGGCCGCCCCCTTGTTCTTGCAGTGCGGCAAAATTGGGCAACGCACCGCGTTCAATCATGTCATCCGTAACGGCGGGCTCCATTCCGTCAAACCCAAGCATCACCATCCGTCCTGTTCGCTGTGCTCGCGCTTTGCCAATATAAAACACGCCCGCCGCACCCGCTGCCGCCGCTGCCTGTAAGAACGTCCTTCTGGAAAACCCGTTTTTCTCGGGAGGGATACTTTGCATCGTTGCTGTCCTCATATCATAATCAGGTTGTATTCTCGGCCTGTTGTAGCAACACCTGCGCGGCTGCCCCCATTCCGCACACTCCCTGATGGCGTATGTTATACTTGGTTACAGGCAGCATAACACAGTTCTCTGGTGTGTAACGAATGGACGGATAAGGATTCAGACAGCCATGTCACACAACATCATGGACGGCCTATCCCGCCGCGCCTTTCTGGGCGTATGCGGCGGGCTGGCGGCGCAGCGTGCATTCGGCATGCCCGATACAACAGGCCCGGGTTTTCGGGCGGGCGCGGCCATACAAGACATCACCCCCGAAATCGGCGTGTCGTTGGCGGGACATTTTCGCGACCGCGAAGCCGGCCATGTGCATGACCCGCTGTATGTACGCAGTCTGGTGCTGGACGACGGCGTCACAACACTGGCGCTCACCATGGTGGACAGCTGCATGGCGCCGCAGTCCGTCTTTGACGCTGCCAAGGAACGGATTCATGCGGCCACCGGCATACCCTCCGCCAATATGATGATGGCGGCCACCCACACCCACACGGCGCCGACGGCCGTGCCTATTTTTCAAAGCGAGCCCGTGCCCGGGTATGACGCCGTTCTGACAGAGGCCATTTCCAAGGCTGTATGCGAGGCCCATGCGCAGCGCGTCCCCGCACAGATCGCGTGGGGCGCGGGCGCCGTACCGGAGGAGGTGTTTAACCGCCGTTGGTTTATGAAGCCGGGAACCATTCCCGCGAACCCCTTTGGCGAAACTACTGACCAAGTGCGCATGAACCCGCCCAGAGCCAGTGAAGACCTGATTGAACCCGCCGGTCCCACCGACCCGGAAATCCCTTTTATCGCCGTGCGACATGCCGACGGCACGCCCCTGGCGGTGTTGGCGAACTATGCACTTCATTATGTCGGCGGCACGGAAGGCGCCGCCATCTCCGCCGACTATTTCGGGTGCTTTGCCCGGGCACTGACCAAACGCCTCACACAGAACCCGGATAACACGGCGTTTGTGGCCATGATGTCGAACGGCGCAAGCGCCGACATTAACAATATCAATTTCCGGGAACCGGCGCCGTCCTTCGCGCCTTATGAGAAAATGAACCTGGTGGCGGAGAACGCCGCCCGGGAGGTGGCGCGTGTGTACGACCAACTCACCTTCCACGATACCGCGTCGCTGGCCGCCTGCACCGATGCCATCACGGCGGGCGTACGACACCCAAGCGTCGCGGACATTGACCGGGCACAGGCCATTGTTGATGCGGCGGCGCAGGACGTCATGCAGACGGCGGAAGAGGTCTATGCCCGCGAAACATTGCTGCTGCAGGAATACCCGGAAGAAATCGCCGTGCCGCTGCAAGCCCTGCGGATCGGCGATGTGGCCATTGCCGCCATCCCCTGTGAGGTATTTGTGGAAATCGGGCTGCACATCAAGGCAACGAGCCCCTTCCCACGCGCATTCCCGATTGCACTTGCCAATGGTTACAATGGCTATCTGCCCACCGCCGAGCAACACGCACTGGGCGGTTACGAAACGTGGCGCGCACGCTCCAGCTATTTGGAAGTGGATGCGGCACAGAAGATTAAGGCGAAATTCGCCGCCCTGTTTCAACAGGTTCATGGGTAAACGGCATTGCGCCCGGCCTGTTATTCGACGGCGCGGTCAATTTTTTGCAACGCCTTTCTGCATTCTGTATACTATGCTTATCAAGTAATCGTTTGCATTAACAAGTGTTGCTGCATTTTGCGGCAATAACAAAAACGGTGGCATGCTATGAAAAAGTGGGTGCTTGGTATTGTGGCCGTCGTGATCGCTGTCATGACGCTCACGTCGTGCAACACCCTGCGCGGCGCACGCGAAG
>SKQZ01000430.1 GCA_007118765.1 Candidatus Hydrogenedentota bacterium | reverse complement strand
TTGCCAACGTAGTTCTGGGCCAATGCCTTGCATATCCCGCGGACGATGGCGTTTACGGGATATCCCGCCTGTTGTTTGGATACGATGTCGGACTCGGCAAAGATGCCGCATCGGCCGGTGATGGTGACGGCGCAATCGGCGCTGCGGGCGCATGTGCCGAGTTCTTCCACGGGGATATTGAATTCGCGGGCGGCGGATGACAAGAACGCGCCGGTGCCCGCGGAGCAGATGCTGTTCATGTTAAACCAGTGGGGGATGCCATTCTGATCAAGGCTGATGAACTTGCTGTCCTGACCGCCAATTTCGATAACGGAGCGCACATCGGGATTGATAAGCATACAGCCAATGGTTTGACAGCTGATTTCGTCTATGGCGAGCGGCGCATTTAAGAGCGCCTGCGCCAGCCGACGGCCTGAACCTGTTGCCGCGCCACCGACGATGGACTTGTCCGGGTTCCTGTTCACCAACGCGGTAATCACCCGTTTTAACGCGCTGATGGGGTCGCGGTTTGTGAACTGGTATTCTTCATCAACAATGGCCAGCGTCTCGCCGTCCAGCAACACGGCCTTGGTGGATGTGCTCCCGGTGTCCACCCCCAGCCAGAAGCCGGGACGCCGCATGGCGAGGGTGGCGTCGAGCCCTTCTTTCTTGAATTGCAACATGCCCACCATGGCTTCTGCGCGTGTGATGAGATTCTGTTCGCCAAATTGCTGGTCAAAAACAAGATGGTTGACGGGTATGCCGAAGTCACGCGACACTTCATCCATCAATGCGGTGACGGTGGCTTCGGGCATGCAGGGGAACGGCATGATATGCACGATGCCGTCGAACCCGGCCATAGCGTAATAGATGGCCCATGTAACACTCTCTTTTCCGTGGCCGCCCACCGTGTGGCGTGGAAAGTATTTTTCCGTCATGACTTCGGCCTTGCGGAACAGATCATAGTCTACGTCGGGCCGCCGGATGCCTTTCACGCACCAGTTCCAGACCTCGTCGAACATGCCAAGCCACGCAAGCATGGCCGCCCATTTCAGTTTCTTCTTGCCCTCCAGTAATTCGTGCATGATAAACTGGCTTAGACACAGCGCGTTGTGGACATACGCGCCTTGTTCTTCCAGTCGTTGGATAAGTCCCAGGTTGGCGGCGGGCTCCAGCACGGTATAGATTTCGCCGCAGACCCCGATTTTGGGGCGATCTTCCGGGGGGTGCGCCTGACGCGCCACATGCTGCACATCAAACGCCCATAAGTCCCGGACAATGTCGCGAATGAATTGGCGCTGTTGGCCGGGGGTGAGGTCCGGCACAATTTTGCGGAGCCACCCGGTGATATTGCGGGGTTGCGCCGCCACCACCGACAAGTCTATGCCCATCTGGCGCAACGTGCTCTGATGTACCAGGCAATAGGTCTTTTGCCGGCAGTCGCCGCAGTTGTCCCATTCGAGCACCATGTTGCTGCCGCGCTCCCGAAGCTCCAGAATGCTGCCCAACAGAATCTTGGCGGGCAGACACATGTTTTCATCCATATACTGGGTGCCCCGATCAATGGTCTTTCTCGTGATGGGCGGGGCCAGCTCTATTTTGATGTGGGTGACCCCGAGCCGCTGCAACGCCTTTTCAATGGACCCCTTCAATAGTTTGCCGTATACGCCCATTGAGGGCATGCCCACGCGCACATAGGATGCTTCTGATGAGGCCGTCATGTTCTCAACCCTTCCAATATTCTGTGTACTACTATAAGTTCAGGAAATACCCGTGCTGTTTCTCGCGAATAACAATGTGTAAACGTTATGTCACCAGAAAATGTTGACTATTCCCATCGGCAAAGGGGTGTTCGCCGCGCGGTGGGTGTGTGCGTGGCATGGCGTACAGGCCGCGACATCGGTGGAGTGGCTTGTTGGTGTTAGTCAGTCATTCTGACGTAGGTGTCAGCATTGATGCCCGTGTTGATGGCAAAGGTCTTTGTGTCGGGCGGTGCGCCGGCGGCGCCGGGCACATGGGCGCCCCATGCAATAACCAGTTCGTCAAAAGGCGTTATGCTGAGAACGGCCCGGCTGTTGGTTGGTGTATCGCCATCCAATGTTGTCGGTGACAATTCATAAACGTAGTCGCCCGTGTCGGCGTCAACGGAAACGACCAGTTCCGGCGCATATTCGGAAATCAGAACATTTAACTTTGTGTCCGCCCAATAGGTGGCAGTATCGGCGCCCGCCCCGTGGCCATACGGCGCAGTGCGATAGAAGCCTTCGGCATAGTAGGAGGGATGCCACGACACGTTCCCTTCGTCGTCGTCGGGCAATAACAACTGTTCTTCATACCGGAACGCTCCCAAACCGCCGCTGCCCGGTTCGCCAAAATGCAGCGTTGCCCGGAATTCGGCGGCATCGGAAGAAGAGGCGTCCACGGCAACATACTGCCAATCGCCGGGCAAGTTGCCCGCCGAATTGCGGGGACAGCCTGCAAGAAGAATGAGTGCCGCACACAAAAAGGTTGTCAACAACAGGGGTCGTGCTGCTATCATCATGGTTCCTTTCGTCTATCGTAACCGTCGTCAGTGGATTTTGTAATGCCACGACGAATATATTATAGTGAAACGACGTCGCAAAAGCGATGTTGGTCTGAGTTGTTTAGTCTGTGGAGCAAAACAGGAGCAAATGATTATGTTGCAGATTCTGATTGGATTCCTGCTGTATTATGTGCTTGACTTTATCAGTACGGTCTTTTTCGGCGCCTATCCTCCCAGCCCACTGTTTATGGGGTATTAGTCTTTTTTTTGCAGGACGTTGACTCGCGTTACCGTGGCCTTCCGTTTGTGAACCGTGACATGACGGTTTGCACAACGGATGCCCGTGATTGACGGTTGTACCGCGTAAACCGCGTCTGTGTGGTGATCTGTTTTGCCGCATTCATGAACCCATCCACCGGAGTGCCTGTGATATGAATACACCCGGCAAGCCTATCGCGCGTTTTATCGTCACCATCGTGGTCGGCGGCGCATTTGTCGCGCTTTCGCTGTTGGTCGCGATCATTCTAATTGCCCGCCGCGAGCCGCCCCCTCAAGTGATCCCCGAGGAAACCTCCCTTGCGGTGGAGGTGCTGCGCATGCGCGCAGAGGATGTGCCGGTGGCGATTGTGGGGCATGGCGAGGCGATGCCCATTGAGATAACGCCGGTGACGGCGGAAGTGAGCGGCAAAGTCACGCGCATCCACGATCGGCTTTTCGTGGGCGAGATTATTCCTGCGGGCGAAGTGTTGTTTGAAATTGACCCGCGTGACTATGAGGCCGCCGTGACACAGGCACGGGCGCAGCATACACAAGCCGAAAAGACCTTGGAACGGTTGCGCGCCCAGTATGGGTCTGACAGGGAACGGCTGGCGACATTGGAACGGAACCGTGATCTTGCGCGCAACGAGTTTCATCGTGTCCGCGACCTGTTTGAACAGGAGGCGGTTGGCGCTCTTGCCAATGTGGAGCGCACGGAGCTGGCCTACAATCAGACCCGTGACGCGTATGACTTGATGGCGCAGAATATCCGGCTGTATCCCACGCGCATCGCCGAGGCCGAGCAAGGAGTGACGGCGGCGGCAGCGGCGCAGCAACAGGCCGAGATCAGTTTGGAACGCACCCGGGTGGCCGTGCATTTCGATGCGCGTGTGCAGGATAAGCGCGTGGAGAAGGGGCAATATGTATCTCCGGGCGCGCCGGTGTTGACCCTGGCCAATGATTCCATACTGGAGATTGCCGTGCCCCTGGATAGCCGGGATGCACGTGATGCCCTGCGCTTTGCCGGTGAAGATGCTGCGTCAGACAAATCGTGGTTTGGCGCGGTGGAGCAGGCGCCCTGCCGGGTGCTTTGGACGGAAGCGCCGGACTCGCATTACTGGACGGGACAACTCGACCGGATCATGGCGTTTGATCAAAACACGCGCACCGTCACCGTGGCCGTGCGTGTTGATGCGGCTGCGGCGCGTTCGGACGCGTCGCCGGTGCCGCTGGTGGCGGGCATGTTTTGTCGGGTGGAGATTCCGGGTCGGGAAATGCAGCAGGTGTACCGACTGCCGCGCTGGGCGGTCACGTTTGAAAATGAGGTGTTTGTGGTGGAGGAGGGGCGGTTGATGCCCCGCAAGGTGACGGTGGCGCGCACACAACAGGACCAGGCCTTTATTCGGGAGGGGCTGCAGACAGACGAACTGGTTATCATTACGCGGCTGGTGAACCCTTTGTCCGGTGTCCGGGTGGACATGGAGGCGGAAGAAGCGCCGGTGAGCACAGAATGGCGGCTCCCTGAAAACGTGCGCCACGGGGAGGCGGCTTTATGAGGGGCATCATCCATGCCTTTGCGCGCAATCGCGTGTTTGCCAACATACTCCTGTTTCTCATCGTGTTTGCGGGAGTGCTTGCAGCGCAATTCATGGTACGCGAGACGTTCCCCGAGTTTTCGCTGGAGATGTTGACGGTCACCGTGCCCTGGCCGGGCGCCGACCCGGAGGAGGTGGAGGAGGGAATTTGCATCAAACTTGAGCAGGCCATCCTGGGCATACCCGGCATCCGTCAGTACGATACGGTCTCCTCCGAAGACATGGGCATGCTGGTGGTGCAGATACGAGACGATTATGACATGGCTTTTGTGAAAGACCGTGTGCGCAATGCCGTGGACGCCATTTCCACTTTTCCGCCCGATGCCGAACGCCCCATCACCGAAGAGCTGTTGCTGCGCACGGAAGTGATTATGTTGTCCTTGTATGGCGACCATCTTTCCGAACGCCAGTTGAAAGAATATGCCGAAATCGTGAAGGAAGATGTGTTGGCGCTGCCCGGTGTGTCGCAAGCGGAAGTGTTGGCGGCGCGGCCCTACGAAATCAGTATTGAGGTGTCGGAGGAGCGGTTGCGCGAATATGGCATGACCTTTGATCAGGTGGTGAATATCGTCCGGGCGAACAGCCATAACTTTCCCGGCGGCGTGATGCGCACGGCAGGCGAGGAAATCCGGCTTCGGACGCTGGGGCGCAACTATACCGGCGAAGATTTCGCGAACATTATCGCCTTGGCGCGACCCAACGGCGAGGTGATCACGCTCGACCGTATTGCCGACATTCATGACGACTTTGACGAAGACGCGCTGTTTTCACGGTTTAACGGCCACCGCAGCGTGTCGGTAATGGTGCAAAAGACCTCGGAAGAAGACACGCTCGCCATTGACCGCGTGGTGCGCGAGTACCTCGCCGAAAAACAGGCGGCGTTGCCTGCGGGCGTGTATATTGAACCGTGGGGCGGGTTCACGGAAATCCTTGAGGCGCGGTTGCGCCTGCTTACCCGCAACGGGGCCATCGGCATTTTTATTGTGTTTGCGCTGCTCTGGCTGTTTTTGGATATCCGGCTGAGCTTTTGGGCGGGCATGGGATTGCCCATTTCCATTGCGGGCGCGCTGGCAATCATGTGGCTCGTGGGCGCCACGTTGAACATGATAAGTCTGTTCGGGCTTATCATGGTGATCGGTATTGTGGTGGACGACGCCATTGTGGTGGGCGAGGCAATCTATGTGGCGCGCAGAAAAGGGGCGGCGCCGCTACAGGCCGCCGTGGATGGCGTGATGGAAGTGGGCATGCCCGTGATTGCCGCCGTGGTCACCAGTATTGTTGCCTTTGCGCCGTTGTTGTTCGTGAGCGGTATCATGGGCAAGTTCATTTTTCAGTTGCCCGTTGTGGTGATTGCCTGTCTTGCCATCTCGCTGGTGGAATGCCTCATACTGTTGCCCGCGCACTTGAACCATCTGCCGCCGGCGGACGCGCCCATTCACACGCGCCATCGCATAATGCGTTTTGGCCGCACTTTTCATGACAACATCAATGCCGCACTGGAACGGTTCGTTGAACGCATTTACAAGCCCGCAGTAACGCTTGCCATACGCTGGCGCTATGTTACCCTGTGTATTGCCCTTGCGATGATGATTACCATGGCCGGCATCGTGGGCGGCGGCATGGTGCGGTTTATGCTCTTCCAGGATTTGGACAGTGATGTGCTTACCGCCAGCATTGAATTTCCAAATGGAACGCCGCTGGACGTAACCGAAGCGGCGGTGGCACGGATCGAAACGGCCATTGAAGCGGTGGCGGCACGCACCCACAGCACGACCGGCGAGCCGTTAATACGCAACATCTATTCGCTGGTCGGTTCGGAGATAGACCCTTACACGCCCGCCCGCGGCAGCCATGTCGGCGGCGTTCGGGTGGAAATTGCATCTTCCGAGCATCGTAACGTCAGCAGTTTTGAGCTCATGGCCGCTTGGGAACAGGAAGTGGGCGCAGTGCCGGGCGTCATTGCCCTGACCATAGAAGGCATGCAGACCGGCCCGCCCGGCGCGGCCATTGAATTGTGGCTGCGCGGACGCGACCTGGACGACATGCTCGCCGCCAGTGAACGTATTCAGCGCAAGTTGGCCACCTATGACGCTGTCTATCAGATTCAGCATGATTATCGTCCCGGACAAAACGAATTCCGGTTGCGACTGAAGCCTGAGGCCCGCACGCTGGGCCTGACGGTTGCCGATTTGGGCAGCCAGTTGTTCGCAGGCTATTTCGGCGAGGAGGCGGTGCGTATCCAACGCGGACGCGATGACGTGCGCGCACGGGTGCGCTATCCCATTGAAGAGCGACGCAGCCTTGACGACTTCGAACGGGTGCGCATTCGCACGCCGCGCGGCATGGAAGTGCCCTTGCGTTCCGTTGCCGATATTGACTATGGGCCGGGCGTGTCTGTAATCAACCGCACGGACGGATTGCGGCGCGTCACCGTCTCTGCCGAGGTGCTTCCCCATGGCAACGCCCGCCAAATCACCAACGATTTGGAAGCGAGCTATCTCGGCGAGTTGCGCGAAGCCTATCCCAATGTCAGCTTTTCTTTTGAAGGGGAGAAGCGGGATGCCGCAGAGTCGCTTGATAGCCTTGCAATCCTGTATCCCCTCGCCATGCTCGCCATCTACATCATCATCGCCACCATGTTCCGTTCCTACTTGCAGCCCTTTGTCATTTTGATAACCGTCCCCTTTGGCATTATCGGCGCGGTGGTGGGACATTTGTTGCTTGGATATGATCTGACCATGATGAGCATGTTCGGCATGGTGGCGCTTTCAGGGGTGGTTGTGAACGACGCGATTGTGTACATTGAATGCGTGAACGCGTATTTGGCGCAGAACATGCCCTTTGCCGAGGCCTTGCGTGAAGCGGGCGCGCGGCGGTTCCGGCCCATTCTGTTAACCTCGCTGAGCACCATAGGCGGGCTGACGCCCATGTTGCTTGAGCGCGACATGCAGGCGCAATTCTTGATACCCATGGCCATCTCCATTGCCGCGGGCGTGGGCTTCGCCACCGTGCTGACACTCATATTGGTGCCCAGCCTGATGCACGTCATGAACGATTTGCGGTTGTTCCTGCGCTGGTGGCGCATCGGCGTGTGGTCAAAACCGGAATGCGTGGAACCCGCCTATATTCTGGCGCACCAAACGGAACGGGACGCACTGCATGCACCGGGCGCGGCGCAAAACCTGATTAAAAAGATGAAGGAGTCGTCTTGATGATTTCTGTGTTGCATCTCCCATGCCGGGGGATACGGTTTCCAAGCCGCCTTGTGATGGTTGCGGCGGCGTTTTCTTTGCTTGCCGGTGCGGCGGGCCACGCTACTGACAGCCAACAGGAAGATGCGCCGGAGATGGTGTTAACCCTTGAAATGGCGCAACAACGCGCATTGGCCGACAACCCCACGTTGCACGCGGTGGAAAAACGGGTGGCCCAGGCCGCCGAACAGGTGCGCCAAGCGCGGGCTGCCTTCTTTCCCGGCGTTGAAGTTGACTGGCGCACGACCCATACGCGCTTGCCCGAACGAGAACGACGCGCCGCGCGCGACGAAATACGCGGCGGATTCCTTGCGTCCATGTCCCGCAGCCTGTCCATGCCCACATCATCCCTGCATACCGCCGCATCCGTGGCCGGCAACATTGCGCAAAGCAGCGCGGCCTACAATGCCGTGCCCGATTCCGTGGACAATTACAGCGTGGGCATCACCGTTGGCTATGTGCTGTTTAATGGCTTTGCCCGAAAACACACCCATGCAATGGCGCGATTTGGCGAACAGGAAACCCGCGCTGCCGCCGACGAAGCGCGCAGACTCATGCTGGAAGCGGTGGCCCAGACCTACTACGGCGCACAGCTGGCCCGGGAACAAGTGACCATTACCGCGGCGGACGAAACCTTTAATGCGCGTCTGCTTGAGGAGGCACGGGCGCGAAACCGCGTTGGCGAGGCGTCCCGGTCGGAGGTGCTCAACTTTGAAGTGCGGTATCGCGCATCCCAGTCGCAACGCATCGGCGCCGAGCAGGATTCGCGGTTGGCGTTGATTGCTTTGGCGGCGTTGATGGGCATCGAACAGGCGGAACTGCCCGCGAACACGGTTTTGACGCCTCTCGAACCCGAAACCGACGGGGAAATGACGCTCCCTGCTTTTGACACCTTGCTGGAACGTGCCCGCGAAACGCGCCCTGATTTGGAACGGAGCCGACAGGAAACCAACCGTGCTGCCGCCAATATCGGCCTCCAGCAGGCGCCGTACTATCCCGCCGTCACCGCCTTTGCCGCCAAAGAAGCGTCGCGGGTGGGCAGCGGCAGTTTCGACAGTGACGATTTTGCCGCCACCGTCGGAGTGGGTCTGTCTTACGAATTGTTCGCCGGCGGGCGGCGGCGGGCCGCACTCGCGGAAGCGCGTCAGGGGAAACGGGAGGCGACGCACCGGCTGCATGCCGCCGAAATCGCCGTGGCCGAGGAATTGCGCGAAGCTCTTGTACGACTGGAATCCGCACAGCAACAACTCCAACTGCAGGCCGAAAACGCCGTGTATGTGAAAGAAAACCGGGACATGGCCGAGAAGGAGTTTCAAGCGGGACTCAGCTCGCTGGCCTTATTGAATCAGGCACAGCGCGACCTCGTGGAGGCGCAGGCGCTCCTCGCCCTTGCCCGTGTTTCGTTGCGCGCCGCATGGCACGAACTGCGCACCGCCACCGCCGAAACCCTCACCGCCATGTCCGACCATGTCGACGCATCACCGGCTGATGATTAACAACGCCAGCCACGGCGTCAGGAAGAACGCGTACGTTATCAACTTGTAGGCGCCGATGAACACATAGAACACCAGGTTAAAGGATTCCCGCGATATGCCGAACAGCCTGTTATGCGTTCGGTACACATAATCTGCGGCGCACACCCACACCATAAAGGCCACCATCAAAAACGCGGCGTTCAAAATGGTGCCCCACATAAAAAAGCGCGTCAACATCTCACTATCCATATCCGCCTCCTGTGGTTGTTCTGTCCCAACGGTTTGCAACAGGTCGCTATTGCCCGCTTTGAAATGGTATAAGTATCGTGTCAGCACATTTTGGACAACGGCACACAATAACGATTGTATCAAATGGCGTGTATGCGCCGTAAGAGGAGCATCCCATGCACCTGAATCTGGATACAACGCCGTGGCAGCATGTTGGGCAGGCTGTGGACGACGCGGGCAAGCATCAGCCGGTGGGGTATTGGCACGAGACGGTTTCGGTGACGCCGGGAGCGCCGCTGGCGGAACGGTTGCAGTGTGATGTGGCGATTGTGGGCGGCGGCTTTACGGGCCTGTCCACCGCCTATCACTTGAAACAACACAAACCGTCGCTTGATGTGGTGCTTATTGAAGCGGGGGTGGTGGGGCATGGCGCCAGCGGACGCAACGGTGGCTTCGTCATGCCGCTCCTCGGGTGGGACTTGTTGTATGCGGCGGACAAGCTGGGCGACAAGACGGCGGGCGACGCCTATCGCGTAATGTACGACGCCGTGGATTATGTGAAGCGAACCGTGACGGAACAACAGCTGGAGTGTGACCTTGAAGCGACGGGTTATCTGCTGCTGAACACTTGCGCGGCCCGGGAAAAGCGCGCCCGACGCGAATACGACGCTGCCCACCGGCTGGGCTTCGACCATCAATGGCTTGAAGGCGCTGATCTGGATGCTTATATCCGTTCTGATCAATTTATCAGCGGCGTTTTCGATCCGCATCCATGTATTGTTAACCCCGCCAAACTGGCCCGCGCCATGAAGCAATTGATTGAATCTATGGGTGTGCGTGTTTATGAACAAACGCCGCTGCTCGAATTGCGCGACGAGCAACCCGTCGTCTTGCGCACGCCGGAAGGCGAAATACGCGCACAACAGACGATGTTGGCGGTGAATGGCTACGGCGAGGCATTGGGCTTGATGAAGTCGCGCATCCTGCCGGTGCATACGTTTATTGTGCTTACCGAGCCGCTGGACGACGAGCAGCTGGCGCAAACAGGCTGGAGCGAAAAACGGGCAAGCCTTGAATCGGCGCGCAACTTCATTCACTATTTCCGGCTGACGGCGGACAACCGCATCCTCTTCGGCGGCGAGGACGCAAAACTCTATTATGGCGGGCGCTATTACGACGCTGACGAGGACGTGTTTGACGCCTTGAAAGGAAGGTTCCGCGCCTACTTCCCGTCTTTACATGACGTCACCTTCACACACCAGTGGGGCGGTGTATTGGGCATCTCCCTGGACATGTTCCCATCCTTCGGCACGACGGGCGATCATGAGAATATTTTTTATGCCGCCGGTTATTCGGGTCACGGCGTCGCGTTGAGCAATTATGCGGGCGCTATCGTTGCGCCGCTCATGTTGCGGGCCGCCGGGGAAGCGGGTGTGCCCGAACCGGCGCATACGCCCTTTTTCGTGGGACGACGTCCAACATGGATGGGCATGGAACCCTTCCGCTATCTTGGCGTACAGGCATACCGGGCCTTGTTGCGTGTGCAGGACCGCATACAGGGCGCTTAACCCGCATATTTCACAAGATTTCTGTTGCGCCTGCGAATCTTACACCATATCAGGCACTTTGCTTGCCCGCCGACTTCGACGTGTACTAACACGCTGTCAGCCGGCGGCCTGCGCA
>SKQZ01000374.1 GCA_007118765.1 Candidatus Hydrogenedentota bacterium | reverse complement strand
GGGCTGTTGAGTCGGATGACAGCGCACCGCCACGCATTTTGCTGTTGACCAAGTCTTCGGGATTTGAACACAGCGTAATCAAGCACGACCGAACGGGCACCAGTCATGTGGAACGCATTATGACGCCGCTCGTGGAACAGATGGGGGGCGCTCTCACCGCCACGAAAGACGCAAGCCTCATAAACGCCGATAACCTTGAGAACTACGATGTAGTTATTTTCTATACCTCGGGCGTGCTCACGGAAAAGGGTGAGGACGGCAATCCACCCATGACCGAGGAAGGGTTGGAGGCGTTTTTTGATTGGATACGGAATGGCGGCGGTTTTATCGGGTTGCATTCCGCCACCGATTCGTTCCGAAGCACCGGCGACACGCCCACGCCCTATATTGAAATGATCGGCGGTGAATTTGTGAAGCACGGCGCACAGTTTGAGGGCGCCATACGCAATGTGAGTCCGGAACATCCTGCGGTGGCGTCGCTGCCCGAATCATGGACATTGCCCGAGGAGTGGTATCTCTTCCGCCATTTGAACAAAGACCACATGCACGTGTTGGCGATTTTGGAGATCGGCGAGGAGCGTGAGCGCCAGCGGATGTATGACATACCGGATTACCCCATGATCTGGTGCCGCGCATACGGTGCCGGACGGGTCTTGTACAACGGTATGGGACACCGCGAAGATGTGTGGGAACACCCGACGTTTAAGGCCATGATAGAAGAGCATATCCGCTGGGCTGCGGGCGAGGGGCCATTGCACGCCGACCCCAATTATGAGGCATTGGAACTGGAATAGGTCGGGGCATGGCAGGCGCACAGCCGTCATGTGTCGCGGCAATCTATTGTTGGAAAGGATGACAACAAATGATGATGAGAACAGGGGTGTTGTGCCTGTTGCTCCCGGTGTTGATATGCGGCATGGCGGGCGCTGAAGACGAGTTGGTTATCGTGGCGCATCGCGGCGCGAATCATGTGGCGCCGGAGAATACGCGCGCAGCCGCACAGGTCTGCATAGATCTGGGTGTGCATTACGTGGAAGTGGACGTTCATCAAAGCAGGGACGGCGTATTTTACATCATGCATGATCGCACGGTGGACCGCACCACGGACGGCACCGGCCGCATTGCGATGATGGATTCGGAAGCGATTGACCGGCTGGACGCGGGCAGTTGGTTTTCAGAAGAATATGCAGGCGAACCCGTTCCCCGTCTGTGTGCGTACTTGGAATGGATCAAGGGGCAGGCGAAGGTGTTTATTGATGTTAAGGCGGGCAATATGCAGGACCTGATTGATCTTGTATACGAAACCGGGTTTGAACAGGACTGCTTTTTTTGGTTTGGCAACGATTTTCTGCTGAATGAGTTCCGGGCCATAGACCGGGAGTTGACCCTCAAAATCAACGCCCATACCCCGGATGAAGTGATTGCCGCCGTGGAAGACTACGGCGCTTCGATTGTGGAGACGCAGCTGGCATCGCTCACGCCGGAGTTCGTTGATGTATGCCGGGAACTTGATGTCAGGATAATGGTGTATGAGAAAGAGGACACGCCTGAAATGTATCGGCGCATTATGGCGTCCGAGGCGGACATGATTAACCTGGACCGCCCCGAGTTGTTTGTTGAGGTGCGCGACTTGGTGCGGCGCGAAGCGGCACAAGAACAAGAATAATTCCATCCAACCACAGGAGGTTTGTCATGACAGAAAAAGACCTGAAAGCCATGTACCGGTCGCGTACGGAAGGCCAGTTCCCTGAAACGGTCGAAGTGCTGGGACGCGGCTATGTGAAGGTGGAAGATTTACGATACGGCACCAATCCGCACCAGCCGGCGGCCTTTTACAAGCCTGCGGACGGCTCGACACTGGCGCTGGGCGCGTATTCCATGCTCAAGACCGGCAAGAGCGGCCTGTCGCAAACGAACCTTGAAGATATGCATCATGCCATTGGCATTCTCAAATACATGGACCGCCCCGCATGCGCGGTAATGAAACACTGCAACCCCTCGGGCGCGGCGATTCAACAAACGGGCATGAGCCTTGTCGAAGTGTACAAACGGGCGCGGGACGCCGATGCGCAGGCCGCATTCGGCAGTGTGGTTGCGTTTAACACGTCGGTGGATGCCGACACCGCCACGGAAATCATGCAGACGATTGTGGAGGGTGTGGTGGCGCCGGCGTTCTCGGAAACCGCTCTGGCCGTGTTTCACGATTTCGATACGTTCAAGCGTAACAAAGCCATCCGCATTGTGCAGACGCCGCCGTTTGACGGTCTGCCGAAATACACGGACGATACGCCGAACGCGTTGGAGATAAAGATGTTTGACGACGGCGCGCTGGTGCTGGCACAACCGTACTTGTCGCGCTTGCGGACGGTGGATGACTTTGTGCCCGCCTATAATGAGCACACCAAAAAGGGCCGTATTGACATTACCCGCAAGCCCACCCCGCAGGAATTGGATGATCTGTTGTTTGCGTGGCGCGTGAATCTGCATGTGCGCTCAAACGGCGTGGTTATTGCCCGCAACGGACAAACCCTTGCGGTGGGCACGGGTGAACAGGATCGTGTCGGCGCAGTGCAGCAGGCCATCCTCAAAGCACAGACCAAATATAAGGGCGAGAAATCTCTGGCAGGCGCTGTGATGGCGTCCGATGGATTCTTCCCGTTTCGGGACGCGGTGGACGCCGCCACGGAGGCGGGCATTACGGCGCTCGCACAACCCGGCGGCAGTGTGAACGACTATGATGCCATCGCGGCGTGCAATGAAAAGGCCGCGACCATGGTGTTTACCCTGGAACGCTGCTTCTCCCATCACTAGCCCGCATATTTCACAAGATTTCTGTTGCGCCTGCGAATCTTACACCATATCAGGCACTTTGCTTGCCCGCCGACTTCGACGTGTACTAACACGCTGTCAGCCGGCGGCCTG
>SKQZ01000299.1 GCA_007118765.1 Candidatus Hydrogenedentota bacterium | reverse complement strand
TAAACATCAGTCTTTGAGCAGACGCGCTTTTCTGCGGCAAACCGCCCTGGCAGCAGGTGGCCTGACCGCCGCCCCCCTCATAATTTCCCGTGCTGACGCACATGTCAACGCAAACGATCGTATCGTGATGGGCGCCATTGGTTTGGGCGGCCGTGGCCGTTACATTCTCAGCACCTTTCTGCAATACCCGGACGTTCAAATGGTCGCCGTGTGCGATGCCCGGTCGGATAGACGCCGACAGGCGCAACGGATGGTGAACGAGCATTATGACAATGAAGAGTGTGCGGCCTATATTGATATGCGCGAAATGCTCGCCCGCACCGATATTGACGCCGTAATGATTGCAACGGGCGACAATAACCATGCGTTGGCCTCTATACTGGCCGCACGGGCCGGCAAGGACATCTTTTGTGAAAAACCCTCCAGTGTTACCATCCAGGAGAGCCGTTTGGTGGCAGACACGGTCAAGCGACACGGGCTTGTTTTCCAATGCGGCACACAGCGACGCAACATCTCCAACTTTGCTTTCGCCGCCGAACTGGCGCGTTCGGGGCTGCTGGGCCCCATCAAAACGATGTACGCCGAACGGGCCTGGCAGGATGTGGGCGTACACTTTCAGGTGCTTGCCCCCCAACCCGAGCCGCCCCACGACCATGTGGCATGGGATCATTGGCTGGGCGTAGCCAACTGGCGACCGTTCAATGCCGACTACATGGGCCGGTTCTGGCGTCGGCACGGCGATTTCAGCGGCGGTTCCATCACCGAGTGGGGTTCCCATACCGTAGATATTTGCCAGTGGGCGTTAAACGCAGACGACACCACACCGATCAGCTATGAAAAGATTGAGAACAATGATGTTGAGGCCATCTACGCCAATGGTACAAAACTGGTGATTACACGGGGGTTGCGATTCGGTTCGTGTCCGGTGCGCATTGAGGGTGAAGACGGTTGGGTCGAAACCGGCGACGACGGCGAGATTGAAACGTATCCCGCGTCCCTACTGGCGGACCGTCAGTTTTCGGGTGGTTATCCGGCGGACAATCATGTACGCGAATTTTTAAACTGCATCAAGTCACGACAACAGCCCCGTTCCGATGCCGAAGCATCGCACCGATCCATTAGCGCCTGTCACTGTGCCAATATCGCCGTGCGTCTGCAACGTCCGGTTAAGTGGGACCCTGATAAAGAAGCGTTTATTGACGACGACGAGGCCAACCGGCTGCGGTCACGTGCATTCCGCGAACCGTGGATGGTGTAGACATCGGCGTTGGCGCGCATACCATACCCTGCGTCGCGGGATGATGTTTGCACCGCCTGAGGCAAGCATCTGAGATGACATCATATATGAGTCAACAGTGAAAGGGCATACCATGCCGATCCCCGGCCTTGACAACGACCAGTTGCGCGCTTGCGCCGACTACAGTGTAAAAACCATTGGCCACATCATTGAACGGTTTGGTCCGCGACCGCCGGGAAGCGACGGCGAACGCAAATGTCAGGAGTTTTTGCGCGACGAACTCGCTGAGCTCGGGTTGTCGCCAGTGGTGGAAACGTTTCCCGTCGCCCAGAAAGCGTTCATGGCCATGCCGATGGTATGTGCCGCACTGGCCACGCTCGCAGTGCCCCTTTACTGGTTGGCTCCGCGCCTTTCTCCCGTGCCCGCCTTGTTGGCGTTGGTGGTGTGCGTTTGCGAGTTGGTGTTTTACAAACACATCCTCACGCCCTTCTTTCCAAAACACGAAAGTCGTAATCTGTGGGCGGCAATACCGCCTGCCGGTGAAACAAAGCGGCGCATCATTTTGGGCGGTCATGCTGATGTGGCCTTTGAGTGGCGATTTCACCGATTGTTGCCGCGTATTTTTCCGTTGTTTCCCGCCCTCACGATTCTGTCCGTGTCATTTGTCCTGCTGTCCACACTCGCCATTGCCCTGTTCGGCGGCAACGCATTGACGGGTGAACGCGACCTATGGTTCTGGCTGGGCGTTATCCAGTTCGCGGCGTTGCCCGGACTCGTATGCGGGTTGTTCTTTACCGATTTTACGGTCGCAGTTCCGGGCGCGGGCGACAACCTTTCCGGTTCCTTGGCGGTGGTCGCACTTGCACGTCTACTCAAAGCGGAAGGCATCACCCTCAACAACACGGAGGTGGTGGTGCTGGTCACCGGGTCGGAAGAGGCGGGACTTGAAGGTGCGCGGGCATTTATCAATGCGCACCAACAGGAATGGAACGATGTGGAAACCATTTGCGTCGCCTACGACACGCTGTGTGAATTGGAGCATCTGGCTGTATATGTGGGCGATCTTAATGGCCGGGTGCGCCATGATCCCCGCGTATGCGCGCTTGTCAAGGAAGCGGGCGCCGCATGTGGACTTGATTTGCCGGAGGCCGTGATTCCGCTCGGCGCCTCCGATGGCGCTGCATTTACACAGGCGGGCATTCCAACAGCAGCGGTCTGCGCCATGGACCATGCACCCGCGCACTTCTACCACAACCGCCGCGATGACGTGGAAGTGCTTAGCGAGGAGTGCCTGGCACAATCGTTGCGGCTGTCCGTGGCCATTGTTGAGGCATACGACGCACAAGGTCTGCCGTCGGAAACCGCATGACAGTCAGCGCAAATTACGCGGTATAAACTGTTCCGCCAGGCGACAGGCGACGGGCCACAGCTGCGCAAAGTAATCGGGCCCGTGTGAAATAACCGCATTGGTATTCGCAAACAGGGCTTCCGCGAAGGGGATCAGATGCACCGTTTGCGGGAACCGCAGATATTTGGCCTTTGGCCTCCCAATCCGTACCCGGTCCAGTGCGTCCGCATCTTTGAGCAATGCCGTTAACGGCCAATGCTCATCGGACATGGGGATCTCGTCGCGGCAATGGTTTTCCACAGCGACACGAATGCCGGGCCAGTCTGTTGGCTGAACGCCGCCTTTCTGGAGCAGTGCCTGCACATCAGGCAACCGTGCCAACCGTTGCACCGCATACTGCCCGTGATTCTCACAAACGTGATCATGCTTGCGGCCAATATCATGCAAAAAGGCTGCTGCCCACGCTTGTGTCGCCAGCGTTTCTTTTCCGAGAATATCCACAAGCGCAAAAACATGCACCACCACACGGGCCACATGCGCCTGCCCATGCAACACACTGTCCTGCACAAATACTTCAGGCATCGGAGCCAACGCTGCTGTTGGCAGCGATATGCTGTGTTTCAATTGATACGGCTGTGACACGTCTGCTCTTTCTTCGTTTCTGTAACGGAGTGCCTATCCCCGTTTGATTATCTTATCCACCTGCTTAAATGCCTGCCGATAGCGGTTCTTGTCGCCTTTTACCGCGATAAATTCTATGCGCGTAGTGTTCTTTTGGGGCGCCCTCCATGTGGCGGCGTCACGTACCGCCAGAATAGAAAACCCCGCCTGACATGCAGCCGCTTCGATAAAAGCAGCGGGATACACCCGTTCGTAGGTAATGGACTCGTCTCCGGCGTTAATGCGTACCCGCGTTTCACAGGTTTGGGTTTGCGGCGTATAGGAACTCGTCCATGAGCTTCGGAAGCGTCCATGGTCTTCGGTCCAGCATGTGTTGTTAAAATGGCTGGCGATCATGCGCTCCGTGACAATATCGAAATAACAAATCCCGCCCGGTTGCAACGCCTCATGGAAGGAGCGCATGGTTTGTTCAATGTGCGTTTCTTCAAGCAGGAAATTCAACGAATCAAACAGACAGGTAATCATGAGAAACGCGTTGGAAAAGGGCAATGCGCGAAAATCGCCGCGTACCAGCCGGGGCAGTGCGTAGCGATGTCGCGCCACATGCAACATGCCGTGGGAGTAGTCCATGCCCACCGAATGCCAGCCGTACAATGCCAGTTTCTTGATGAGCACCCCCGTGCCGCAACCGGCATCCAGATGCCGAAACCCCGGCGGCAGCATTTCCCCGAGCGTAGCCGCCACATGAAGCCAACGCGCGTAGTCCACGTGCTCCATTATCGCATCGTAATGGTTGGCAATGGGCGCAAACGCATCCTGCCCCGTCATGTCGGTGTGTTGCTTTTCAGCCATAGCACAAATGCCTGTGAGTTGGGATCCACAACGGGCTTCTCGCGACTGAAGGCCGCCTTCATTTCGGCTACATATAACAACGCCGCCGCGAATCCGTGTTTGCGCAATTGTTCCCGTGCCTCCACGGCTTCCGGGAATTTTCGCGTGGGTTCGGCAAAATCAGCCACAACCAAGGCTTGTCCCAGGGGTTCCAATCCGGGACGGCCCGTGGTATGCCAATAGATGGCCTGGTACACCGCCTCGTTGATGTCAAATTCCTGGCGGCAAAGCGCGGCGGCCACCGGCCCGTGCAACAATGCGGGGGCCGCCATCTGCGCCTCGCTTAACGGCAAACGAAACTGTCGTGCCTGGTCCAGCAACTCATGGGCGTCGTAGTCGCGACAAAAGTCATGGAGCAATCCGGCGGCAACGGCATCATCGTGTTCGATGCCGAGGGAAACGGCAAACGAGCTCAGATATTCCGCCGTAAAAATGCAATGACTCACCTTGTCGTCACTTAACTCCTGTCTAAGACGATACAAATAGGTTTTCGCCTCAGGCGCCTTTGCTATCGGCACGGTACAATCCTTTCGCGTCAATGATTTCTTGTACGGCGGGAGGCAGCCAGCCGCTCATATCCTCGCCCCGTGCCATGCGTTCCCGTATTGCCGAGGAGGATACCGGGTATTCTTCCATGTGCAACAGTACGCACTTTTCCCGAATCATCGGCGGCAGGGGGCTGCTGTTATCGGGCCGGGGCGCCACCAGCAGGGTGGCCAGCCGCAACACCGTCTGCGGATGCCGCCATCGGGGCATGTCAAGCGCCGAGTCATAGCCGACAATAAAAAACAGTTCGGCGGGGGCGAGCGCATCACGTAGCCGCGCCAGCGTATCCGCCGTGTAGGAAGGGCCGGGGCGATCCAATTCCACGCGGCTTATCTCGAACCCCGGTTCATCGGCGATGGCCACCGCGGTCATGGCGACGCGCTCTTGTGCGGGAGTTACCGCCACCCCGTTCTTGTGAGGCGGGTTCGCGGCGATTACAAACAAAACCTTGTCCAGTTCCGCTTGTTCCCGTGCCGCTCGCGCAATGGCCAGATGTCCCTTGTGGATGGGATCAAAAGTGCCGCCAAATACGCCTATGCGGTTAACCTTATCCAATAATCTGTCCACTTCCCCGCACGACATATTTGAGCGAGGTCAGTCCTTCAAGCGCCATGGGGCCGCGACAATGCAGTTTGCTCGTACTGATGCCGATTTCCGCTCCCAGCCCGAATTGAAAGCCGTCGGTGAAGCGCGTGGACGCATTTACATATACCGATGCGCTGTCCACTTCGTCCAGAAAACGTTCGGCCACGGCGTAGTTTTCGGTCACAATGGCATCGGAATGATGGCTGCCATATTCATTGATGTGGCGCACCGCCTCATCAAAGGACGGCACTATCCGAATGGCGAGTATCTTGTCCAGATATTCCGTGCTCCAGTCCTGTTCCGTTGCCTCGGCGCAATCAATCAACTGGCGCGTTCGTTCGCAACCGCGCAATTCACAACCGCCGTCAACCAATGCCCGCGCAATATCCGGCAACAACAACGGCGCCGCGTTCTCGTGTATCAACAGGGTTTCCATGGCGTTGCATACGCCGGGCCGCTGCAATTTGGCGTCCACGGCGATTGTGCGTGCCATGTCGCCGTCGGCGTCCTCGTGAATATAGGTATGGCAGATGCCATCCAGATGCGCCACCACGGGGATACGGGACTCCTCGTATATCCGTGTAATGAGGCCCTTGCCGCCCCGTGGCACAATAACGTCAATGTAGCGGTCAAGTTTAAGCATTTCACCCACGGCCGCACGGTCGGTGGTGCCGATAATCTGCACCGCATGTTCCGGTGCGCCCGCCTGCAGGGCGGCTTCGCTGAAAATGTGCGCAATCACCCGGTTTGAATGGATGGCTTCAGAACCGCCGCGCAGGATGGTGGCATTGCCGGATTTCAAACAGAGCGCCGCCGCGTCGGCCGTCACATTGGGTCGACTCTCATAGATAATGCCCACCACGCCGAGGGGCTGCCGCATACGTGCAATGCGCAGTCCGTTGGGATGCACATATTGGTCGGTAATATCGCCAACCGGGTCGGGCAAGGCCGCCACCACATCCAAGCCCGTTGCCATGCCTTCAATGCGTTGATCGGTGAGCTCAAGCCGGTCCAGCATGGCGTCGGACAATCCTTTCTCGCGGCCCGCCGCCAAATCTTTCGCGTTTTCTTCCTGTATGAGCGTCCGGGCGGAGCGCAGGGCCTCCGCCGCCTGTATCAGGGCGGCATCCTTAATACTGCGCGACAGCGAGCGCAGTCCTGCCGAGGCTGTGCGCGCTTGTCGGCCAATCTGTTCCAATTCCTGTTGTAAGGTCATGTCATATCCTCCCGGTTGTGGGTTTCACCTGTTGCTCTGCACACCGACCCTGTGATGAATACGCGCAACACTACGGCGTAACCGTGTGAATGTCCTGCAACGAAAACATTTACTGGCGCACCAGCACCACCCGCAGCACCCACAGCAGCAACAGCGCGGCCACAGGCGACCAATCTATGAACCCCATGGGCGGCAGTATTCGTCGAATCAGTTGCAGGAACGGGTCGGTGAGCGCCGGAATCGCACGCAACCCGCGCTGATAGATGTTCAGCGAAATAAAAGGCGCCGTCCAGCGCAACAGAATTGCCATCATATACAGGGTAATAACGCTGTATACAGTCACGCGAATGACTTCGCGCATGATGACAGGCTCTTCAATCATAACAACGAAAACTCCTCAACAGGCCGATATATCGGCCCACGACGTGTCAGGGTACTGCTAAACAATACCACGTTTGAGGCCGTAAATTCATGTCCGAAGACAGGCGTCATGCCGGGCTCCAAATACGGGGCCGCCGCCGTGGCCAGCGTTGAGGCCTCCCGCCGTCCGCGCAGGCGCGCCAACGTGATGTGGGCGTGGAAAGGTTTTTTTTCCTGCGCCAGTCCAATCGCCTGCGCGCTCGACTCAGTACCCGCCTGCACACGCGCAAGGTTGCCCGCGGTCGTTTCAACACCGGCCCAGAACACCGCGGCCTTGTTTAATGACGGAAAGGCGCCCAGACCGCGTATGAGCAGGGTGGGCCCGGAAACATTTGCCAAATTGTTGCGCAACGCTTCACACAGGGCCGTGGCCTGCTCGGACGTAATGTCGCCCAGGAACCGCAGGGTCAGATGCATGGCCGCGGGCTTGACCCACCGGGCGCGTACACCGGCATCCCGCAGTCGCTCGCAAAAGGCGCTCAATGCCTCGCGTGTGGCATCGGGCACTTCTATGGCAATGAACATCCGCATGACAGCCGAAATTCTAACACATACACCCTGATAAAGAAGAGCGCCTGTTGCGTGCATCCGTTACCGTACGCCATCGTATCCGTATCGCGCAGCCGTGCTCAGGATCATACCGACCGATGAGTTGTATGTTCTGGTGATGGCTGTGCTATTCTTGGGCCTGTACAAGGGACAACCGAAAAAAACAAAACGAGGTAACAAATATGGTGCGCGCAATTATTGGTGTGGTCTTGCTGTCAACGGTCAGCGCGGCGGCCACGGAACTTACGCTGGAAATCATGACGTTTAATGTCCGCTACGGCACGGCCAGGGACGGCGAGAACGCTTGGGAACACCGCAAGGATATTTTGGTAAACGCCATCCGCGAACATGAGCCGGACGTATGCGGCCTGCAAGAGTGTCTGGTTTTTCAGGCCGAGTACATCGTCGAACAACTGCCGAAATACCGCTGGGTGGGCATTGACCGTGACGTCACCGGCCGCGGCGAAATGACGGCGGTGTTGTACCGACACGACATATTGTTCCCCGTCGAATGCGGCCACTTCTGGATATCGGAAACGCCGGACGTTCCCGCGTCAGTCTCCTGGGATTCCAGTTTGACCCGTATGGCCACGTGGCTGCGCTTTTATCATCCGGAAACAAAATCCCATTTCCATTTCTACAATACCCATTTGGATCATCGCGGTTCGGAAGCGCGTGAGCGGGGCGTCGCCATGATAGCGGAACACGCCGAGCGGGCGCCTGAAAAGGAGCCGGTAATTTTCGTGGGCGACATCAACGCGCCCGCCGAACGCAGCAAACCCTATGACATCGCAATGGAAAAGGGCTTTTCGGACGCATGGGTGGAAGCAACCACACAGGTGGGGCCGCCCGTGACCTGGTCGGCATTCCGCGCGCCCGAGCCTGATGTGGACAGACGCATTGACTGGATCCTTTACCGGGGGCCCATCCGTGTTTCACGCTGTGAAACCGTACTGTATAACGAGGACGGACGGTATCCGTCCGACCATTATCCCGTGACAGCAACCCTGCATATCACAATAACCGAATAACCACGGCGGACTCATTTGGGCAACATGCACCGGTTCCGCATCCGCTCCCGTGCGACGGCCCGGTCGTGGCGGCAAAAAAAATAAACGGGTAAACTGTTGACAATACAATCCGTTTCTGCTACACTTTATAAAAGATACTGTATAAACCATGGTCTATACCGGAGGGTACTTTCGTGATGAAGCATAAAGTAGTCATCAGTGTGGTGGCGATTCTTGTAACCGCTGGTTTTGTTGCTGCGCTGCTCGCTGCTCCTGCACGGGCACAGCTGTATAATCCTGAGCTGGACTTGCCACAACCGACGGGGATGGAAAAGTCATTGACCAAAATGGGGCGGGGCATTTCAAACATATTGTTTGGATGGGCCGAAATACCCATGACCTTCGACCGCAACCTCAAAAGGGGCAAACCGCTCGGCTACTTGGTGGGCGTGGCGCCTGTTCTTGGCACGGCGCGTGCCGTTATGCGTACCGGTACCGGGGTCTTCGAAGTGGTGACATTCCCCTTCAGCGACCGCGATGTCAATTATGAAGCGGTGTTGGAGCCTGAATTCCTCTTTTAGTCCGACGTCCAATCCGCACGCACAGTAACCACAAAAGCAAAAAACTGTACGAGACAGGTGTGTCTGTGCGGCATGTGATGCGTCCGGACGAAACAGAAAGCCGGTAAAAATCCGGGTTACAGCCCCCACAAAAGAAGTCGTCTCAAAAACCCTGAGAGGGATCGCTCTGTTTCCCGCCCCTCATAAGCCCCGCGCGATAACTTTTGCGCTTCAGCAACTTGTTCATCCGTCATTCTCGCCTCCAGTTTTTCTCGTGTGCTGATTGCACGGGAAATTTTCCTGGATGCCGTGTCTATCCATTTGTAGGCTTGTACATAATCCTTGGGAGTGCCCCGACCGGTGGCATACATAATGCCAAGGTTGTTTTGGGCATTAGCATGGCCGCGTTCCGCAGCCAACCGGTTCCACTTATACGCTTCGTAATAATCTTTGAAAGTGCCTTCGCCTGCGTAATACATAATGCCAAGGTTATACTGGGCCGGCAAGATGCCTTGTTCTGCGGCCAGCCGATACCACTTTAACGCTTTGGTATTGTCTTGGGGAACGCCGCGGCCTCCATAATACATATTGCCAAGGCTAAATTTGGCATGCGGATCATCTTGTTCTGCGGCCAGCCGATACCACTTCACCGCTTCAGCATCATCTTGGGCAACACCTCGACCGTCTGAATACATATTGCCAAGGGCATGTTGGGCGCTAGCGTTCCCTTGTTCTGCGGCCAGCCGATACCACTTCACCGCTTCAGCATCATCTTGGGCAACACCCTGGCCAAAGAAGTATCTGCTGCCAAGATTATACTGACCAATAGCCTCGCCTTTTTCTGCAGCCAGCCGATACCATTTAACCGCCTCAACATAATTTCGGGGAACACCCCAACCGTTTTGATACATAAAACCAAGGTTGTTCAGGGCTTTGGCCTCGCCTTTTTCTGCAGCCAGCCGATACCTTTTAACTGCCTCGGCATCGTCTTGAGGAACGCCCCGGCCCTCAAAGTACATGAAACCAAGGTTGGTCAGGGCTTTGGCCTCGCCTTGTTCTGCAGCCAGCCGATACCTTTTAACTGCCTCGGCATTGTCTTGGGGAACGCCCCGGCCCTCAGAGTACATGAAACCGAGGTTGTTCAGGGCGCTGGCATAGCCCTGTTCTGCAGCGAGGCGATACCATTTAACTGCTTCGACATCGTCTTGGGGAACGCCCCGGCCTTTTTCATACATATAACCAAGATTATACTGGGCAAGAGCGTGTTCTTGTTTAGCGGCCAGCCGATACCACTTGACAGCCTCAGCATCGTCTTGGGCGACACCCTTGCCCCGAAAGTACATATTGCCAAGGCTGTTCAGGGCGCTGGCATAGCCCTGTTCCGCAGCCAGCCGATACCATTTAACTGCCTCGGCATTGTCCTGGTCAATACCCCGGCCATTCGCATACATCCTGCCAAGTTCATTCTGGGCCTCAGCATCACCTTCTTCCGCAGCCATCAGCAACGCTTGGCGCCGTTCCTCCCAATCAATATCGTCGCCTTCGTCGTCAGACGGATCAGACGGAAGAGCCGCCGAAGGATGGTGTGCGTCGTTGCTTGGGTAACTTGGTACGTTTGATGCCGAACCAGCTACTTCACTGTCACGGTTGATTTGGGTTTCCCCCGTACCGTAACCCGCTGACAGGGAGATGAATAGACAACACACTGCTACAGCTATGCGCCGGAAACTGTTGTCGTTAACGCTGGTTATATTCATGAGCGCTTTTTCCCAATAAATCGAACCCGCCACTGATTATATACACCCCAGCCTTCTTTACGCTAATTATTACCTTGTCATTAGTGTTCTTGGATTTATATACTAATGAAGTCTGTGGCAACATGATACGCTCACAATCAGGAGGAATTTCCCATGTACTCTCAAAAATGCACGTTCTTATCGCTGGCCTTGCTTCTTCTTTCATCCGCCCTTGCATACGCGAATACACCGGGGCCGGTCGTGCTTTTTGACAGCGAAGGATTT